>JBIOHE010000047.1:0-18887 GCA_044448725.1 Sphingobacteriales bacterium
ATATAATATAACCATAATTTAACCTTGGCGAAGGTTAAACTACATGGGTAAAAATCAAAAAAGCCGCTTTCTATTGAGGAAACGGCTTTTTCGATTGGTTCCTTCTGCACATGAACCAGGGATCAAATGATTTTATTCCTGCTCATATAAGAACATTAAAAATCAGGGTAAAAAGCAATTATGAACCCGCCCCGTCATCGGGTAAACTAACTATGCGGTAACCTGTACTTCCATTAGGATCGGTGACCTTTTCGTAATAAATATCATTTGGCGATACATAATAGTCTTTACCGTTCAAAGTTACTTTATGGCAGTTATCGGGCAATTGATTTACAATATCACCAACCCTCGGGCTTGCCACTGTGGCGTTGGGGTCGGTAGCGCTTTTATCTGTTTCTAAAAGGCCGTCTTTCCCGGCTACGATGTATATTTTCTTGCCTTTATCATCAACTCCTTCTTTGTAATACACCCCATCCTGCTCATAATACTGAACGCCGTCAATTTTGATCGGATGCGCATTATCGGGCAGATCAGGAATGGCAGCGCCTATTGGCGGTGCAACAACAACATACCCTCCGTTATCATCAGGACTATAAAAAACACCTCCGTAATAATAATACAAATACGAATCCCAGTAAAAAGGGTAATAACCAAATGGCAATACATGCAAATAAAAACCTATATGCGGGTAGCCATAATATCCAAATCCGGGTCTGTAAAAAGCGCCGCCATGATAACCACGACCGGCAAAGTAGCCCAGGTTCCCTCTATGCAGCCCGTTGCTGATACCCGCCCTGCCACCGCCGCCGATATGACTGCCGCCCGCATGAACACCTCCTGTATGTCCCCCGCGCTGTGCATTCACAGCAGCGGTCATCGCCACCAAAAACATCCCGGTTAAAAACAAGCGGAAAGCTTGCGCATTAAACCTTTTCATAGTGTCATCCTCCTTTTATTTATTGTGTAACATAGATTATCAAACTATTACAGACTATAAAATTGATTAAAAGATTAACGTAAAAGGATGAGTATCATCACATTTCATGGTGTCCGTTATCACATAAAAGGCCTGTTTATAACCATAGCTTTATTTAATTAAAATGCAATCAGATGGCTATGATGCGCGCAATTCAAATAAGTAAACCCGGCGGTGATATAAAGGAAACGCTTGATTTCAGCCTGCTTGCCAACGTAAGCCCGATGGTCGAAGTATTCCCCCTTGAACAGGCCGCACAGGCTTATGAAAAAATGTTAAGCTCGAAAATACACTTCAGGGCTGTATTAAAAATTGATAACTTATAATCTAAAATCTACCGAAATGGACAATCTTTTAAAACTGATAAAGGCACGACACTCATCAAGGCAATTATTTGACCCCAACCGCCCGATGCAAAAGGATGATCTGCACAAAATACTGGAAGCCGCAAGCTGGGCGCCTACAGCCCATAATATGCAAAATTTCGAGTTGATCTTTGTGGACGATAAACAGGTGATCGGCACGATTGCAGCTATAGAAGCGCCGGTTTCCCTTGCATTTGTCAAGGAAAATTATGCCCAGCTTTCTTTTTCGGAAGAAGAACTTCAAAAAAGAAAAACCGGTGTACTTGCCAATACTTTTCCGCAATCGTGGTTAAACCCCAACGTAACCGCGGCTGATATTAACAGCGATGAAAGAGGGGAATTTTTGACCGAAGAACTTAACTCCACACCTGTTTTAGGAATTGTACTTTACGAGCCGGCCAGGAGGGCGCCTGCATCCGAAGGCGATTTTCTGGGAATCATCAGCCTGGGCTGCGTGATGGAAAATATGTGGCTTATGGCGAACTCACTCGGGATAGACTTTCACATAGTAAGCTCACTGAGCAATGGCCCGTATGCAAAGGGCATTAAAAAATTGCTTAACATCCCCGAAAAATTTGTGATCGCTTATGCCTTCAGATTAGGCCATGCTGTTAACCCCCAAAAACAACTCAGGGTACGGCGGAATGTTGAAGATTTTGCCCACCATAACAGTTATGGGGTAAAAAGTATCTGGAGTGCGGTTTTGTAAGGATTTGCTCTGCCATTTTTCTGAATCAGAATTTTCAGAATTTAAGAATTAACAGAATAAAATCCGCACGTATCTTGAAAATTCTTTAATTCTGAAAATTCTGATTCAGAAAAAAAGATGCCCCCTGCCAGCCATTCCTGTCGCCTCTTGAAATGCTGAAGATTTTGCCTTCACAACAAATATAGGGTAAAAAGCATTTTGAGCGCTGTTTTATGCAGATATTCACGTCAAAAACATCACTATTATTTGGAAAATCCAAACATTTTCAGATCAAAATTTTTACAATATCGTTGAAAAATTATGATCCAGGTCACAGAATTATTGGATAGCAGCTATGGTGGCCCTGCTTTATTGTTAAAATGCCTTAACCTTAAATGATATAAATCATTTTTATACATGATGATAAACATGCAACGATTTGTCACGGTCGGGTAGTTTTACATTATTTTTAAACGATGACTAAAAACCTTCTGGATATAACCTCCCCGCCCGACCTGAAAAGTCACAGCGAAGGGACCGGTTCCGTAAGAAAACAACATCCTGTTTATTCAGATTTTTTACCGCCTTGCAACAATGCATGCCCTGCCGGGGAAAACATCCAGGCCTGGCTGTCGTTGGCGCAGGCGGGAAAATTTGAAGCCGCCTGGCAGGTACTGATAGCCGATAACCCTATGCCCGCGGTTTGCGGAAGGGTTTGCTACCATCCCTGCGAAGATCAATGCAACAGGGGCCATATAGACAGCACTGTAAGCATCCACGCCGTTGAACGTTTTTTGGGTGATGAAGCACTGAAAAATGGCTGGAAGATAGAACGCCCCGCGGCGCCTACCGGCAAACGTGTGCTCGTTGTCGGGGCTGGCCCCAGCGGTTTATCAGTAGCTTACCACCTTGCCAGGATGGGTCATTTTACCGAAATCCGTGAAGCAGGCCCGCTGCCGGGTGGTATGATGCATTTCGGGATACCGGCATACCGGCTGCCCAGGAAAGAACTGGAACTGGAAGTGGAACGCATAAAAGAAATGGGTGTCTCCATTATTTTCAACCATAAGGTAACCGACGTTTTAAAAGAAAAAGAAGAAGGGAATTTTGATGCAGTATTTGTTGCTATAGGTACCCAGCTCTCCAAAAAAATAGAAATACCAGGCAGGGATGCAGGAAAAATACTTGATGCCGTAAGCTTTCTGAAACAGGTGGAAGAAGGCAATGCGCCACGGCTTGGCCGCAGGGTGGCTATTTACGGTGGCGGCAATACAGCTATGGATGCGGCGCGTACAGCCAAACGCCTCGGCGTTCCCGAAGCTATGATCATCTACAGACGCGACCGCGAACACATGCCCGCACATGATTTTGAAGCACAGGAAGCCCTGGACGAAGGCGTAAAAATTAACTGGCTCCGTACCATCAAAGAAATGGACGGCGGCAGTTTCACGGTAGAAGTAATGGAGCTTGTTGACGGCAAGCCTGTGCCAACCGGAAAATTTGAAACACTGGAGGCTGATAACCTGATCCTTGCCCTCGGCCAGGACGCGGATACTGATTTTCTGAAAAACATACAGGGTATTGAATTCAAACCCGACGGAACGGTGATCGTTGGCCCGGATATGATGACCGGCAGGCCGGGTATATTCGCAGGCGGCGATATGGTGCCCGGCGACCGCAGCGTAACGGTGGCATTAGGCCATGGAAAAAAGGCGGCGCGTTATATCAACGGGTTCCTTAGCGAAACGCCCTATCAGCCTTCCGCTAAACATACTATTGTAAGCTATGAAAGGTTGCACCGCTGGTACACCACCCATGCACCCCAAACAGAACAATCGGAGCTGCCCGCAAGCGAAAGAATAGGAAATTTTGACGAAGTAAAAGCCGGGCTTACCGGAGAGGAAGCCTTGTTTGAAGCGCAAAGGTGCCTGTCATGCGGTAATTGCTTTGAGTGCGACGGCTGTTTTGGCGCTTGTCCGCAGGATGCGGTTATTAAACTTGGCGCAGGCAAAAGGTATAATTTCAATTACGATCAATGTACGGGCTGTGCGGTTTGTTACGAACAATGCCCATGTCATGCTATAGAAATGGTTCAGGAGGCTTAAAATCATCCTGTTACCTTAAAAAAAAATAAAAATGTCAAAAAACCAACCTGTAATTGCTACCCTGGATGGAAATGAAGCGGTAGCTTATATCGCCTACCGCGTGAACGAAGTATGCGCCATTTATCCTATAACCCCTGCCTCCGCAATGGCCGAATTTGCTGATGAATGGAGCGCCGGCGACAAAGTGAATATATGGGGCAACGTTCCCGAAGTTATAGAAATGCAAAGTGAAGCCGGCGCAGCCGGTGTTGTACACGGCTCCCTGCAAACAGGTGCGCTAACCACAACTTTTACAGCTTCGCAGGGGCTTTTGCTGATGCTGCCCAATATGTTTAAAATAGCAGGGGAGCTTACTTCAACTGTGTTTCATGTGGCTGCAAGGGCGCTTGCCGCACAGGCTTTATCAATTTTTGGCGATCATAGTGATGTAATGGCCGCGCGGTCAACCGGGTTTGCCATGTTATCTGCCGCTTCGGTACAGGAAGCGCATGATATGGCGCTCATAAGCCAGGCTGCTACATTGAAATCACGGATTCCATTTATGCATTTTTTTGACGGGTTCCGTACTTCGCACGAGATCAATAAGATCAATATCCTTTCCGATGAACAGATCCGGGCTATGATTGACGAAGACCTTGTTTTTGCACACCGGATGCGCAGCCTGAACCCCGACCGTCCCTTTATCAGGGGAACCGCCCAAAACCCGGATGTTTATTTCCAGGGACGGGAAACAGTGAACCCTTATTATGCTGCAACGCCGGGCATTGTTCAGGAAACGATGGATAAATTCGCCGGACTTACAGGTCGGTCTTACCGTACTTTTGAATACGCAGGTGCATCAGATGCCGAAAGAATTATTATCGTGATGGGCTCCGGAGCAGAAACCGTAAAGGAAACCGTAAAAAAGCTGCAAGCCAACGGCGAAAAAGTGGGTGTGATACTGGTAAGGCTTTTCAGGCCGTTCTCTATAGAAAACCTGCTGGCAGCATTGCCATCAACTGTTGAAAAAATAGCGGTGCTTGATCGCTGTAAAGAACCCGGATCAGGCGGTGAACCGCTTTACCAGGACGTGATCACAGGTTTGTTTACCGCATACAGCAGCGGACAACTGTCTAAGCTGCCAAAGGTTGCGGGCGGCAGGTATGGCTTGTCCTCCAAAGAGTTTACACCTGCAATGGTAAAAGCTATTTTTGATGAACTGAAAGCGCCTGCACCTAAAAACGGGTTTACTATCGGCATCAACGATGATGTTTCTCATACCAGTCTTACTTACGATCCCAATTTCAATATTGAGCCTGCCGACAGGGTATGCGCGCTTTTCTTCGGACTGGGTGCGGATGGTACGGTTGGCGCAAACAAAAACAGTATAAAAATTATCGGGGAAGAAACCGATCTGCATGCCCAGGGCTATTTTGTTTATGACTCCAGAAAATCGGGCGCGCAAACAGTTTCGCACCTGCGTTTCGGGAAAGACCCTATCCATGCCCCCTATCTTATTGAAAAAGCTGATTTTATAGCCTGCCATAAATACAACTTCACTGGCAAGGTTGATATGCTGAAATATGCAAAACCAGGCGCTGTATTTTTACTCAACAGCCCTTTTGGCGCTGCGGAAGTTTGGGATGAACTGCCCGGTTCAATGCAGGAACAGATCATCGGAAAGAAACTGAAGTTTCATGTTATTGATGCATCGAAAGTTGCAGAAGCGGCTGGAATGGGGCAGCGTATCAATACCATTATGCAAACCTGTTTCTTTGCGCTGTCGGGCGTATTGCCGTTTGATGAAGCTATTGAGCAGATCAAAAAATCCATCCGGAAATCATACAAATCCAAAGGGGAAGCTGTAGTGCTCAAAAATTTTAAGGTAGTTGACGACAGCCTGGAAAATTTATACGAAGTTAAAGTTCCGGCAACGGCCACAAGTACATCATCAATATCGGCGTCCGTACCTGCGGAAGCCCCTGACTTTGTACAAAAGATAACAGCTGTCCTTTTGGCCGGCGAGGGCGATTCACTTCCGGTGAGCATGTTGCCGGTTGACGGCACCTACCCGAGCGGCACTACCAAATGGGAGAAAAGAAACATCGCTGATGAGGTGGCCATTTGGGAGAAAGATACCTGTATCCAGTGCGGCAATTGCAGCTTTGTTTGCCCGCACAGTGTTATCCGGTCAAAATTTTATCATAAGGATTATACCGAAAACGCCCCTGAACAATTCAATTCGGCAACTATCAATGCAAGGGGATTCCCGGAAACAAGGTATTCGCTGCAGGTTTATTTTGAAGATTGCACCGGGTGCAGCCTTTGCGTACAGGTGTGCCCCGTTACCGATCCATTGGATGCCAGCCGTAGGGCTATCAACCTCGGGCCAAAACCCGACTTTGAAAAAGAAAGAGAGAATATCAGCTATTTTGAACAAATCCCGATGAATGACCGTGCGACTGTTGATTTTTCTTCCGTTCGGGGTGTGCAATTCCTCGAACCATTATTTGAATTCTCGGGGGCCTGCGCCGGTTGCGGTGAAACCCCTTATATAAAAACGCTCACCCAATTATTTGGCGACCGTTTACTGGTTGCGAACGCCACCGGCTGTTCATCCATATACGGCGGCAACCTGCCTACTACCCCATGGGCGGTAAATAAAGACAACAAAGGCCCGGCCTGGTCAAACTCGCTGTTTGAGGACAATGCGGAATTTGGTTTGGGTATGCGGATCTCCACCGATAAACAACTTGCCATAGCAAAGGTACTGGTTGAAGAGTTAAGGCCGGAACTGGGCGACGGAATTGTTGACGGCCTGCTTCACGCCCCGCAACAACTGGAATCGGAGATCGGCCAGCAGCGTATGCGGGTAGCAACACTTAAAGGCAGGTTGCTGCAAATAAATAACCCTTTAGCGGCAAAACTACTATCCGTGGCCGATCAACTGGTGCACCGGACTGTTTGGCTGATCGGCGGCGATGGCTGGGCTTACGATATTGGGTCCGGCGGTTTGGACCATGTGTTGTCAACCGGGCGCAATGTAAATGTGCTCGTTCTGGATACCGAAGTTTATTCAAATACAGGCGGACAGATGTCTAAGGCCACTCCTACCGCTGCAACTGCCAAATTTGCGGCCGCCGGTAAAAAAGTTGGCAAAAAGGACCTTGCCCTGCAGGCTATATCTTACGGCAATGTTTATGTTGCCCAGGTAGCCATGGGCGCTAATCCGCAGCAAACCCTGCTGGCCTTGCGCGAAGCACAGGCCTATAACGGCCCGTCGCTGATACTGGCCTACAGCCATTGCATTGCCCATGGCATCAATATGGAGAAAGGCCTCGACCAGCAGCACCTGGCGGTAGCCAGCGGGTACTGGCCGCTGATAAGGTATAACCCTGCATTAAGGACCGCCGGTAAAAATCCATTTGTACTGGATTCGCCACGGCCAACTATCCGTTTCGGCGATTATGCGAATAACGAACTCCGTTATAAGAGCCTTCTCGCAAGCAACCCTGTGGAAGCGAAACATTTGCAGGAAGTTGCGCAGGAACTGGTTGACCTTCGCTGGAAAACTTATGAGGATATGGCGAGCTGGAAAGCTGCTGCTTTTGCACCGGTGATGTAAAACATCCCGGTAAACGGAAACTATGTAACAAAAATATCAGATTGAAAAATAGACATGTATTAAATCCGGCAAATCGTTATGTTTACATTTTGCTGACATTTCTGAGTTTTTCCTGATCGCACAATTAATTTATTTAAATTTTATGATTATTGGCATTTTAAAAGAACCATCATTTGAATCAAGGGTTTCCATGCTGGCCGGAGAAGTAGCCGCTTTGACCAAAACGGGCGTTACTGTTTGGGTGGAACCTGAAGCCGGGTTAAAGGCCTTTTGTATAGATGAAGACTATACAAAAAGCGGCGCCCTGATAAAATCACGGGCCGACATTTTTGACGGGGCCGACGTTTTGCTGAGTATTCACTATAACACCGGCCCTGTTTCTGTTACAGGTAAAACGTTCATCGGCGTTTATCAGCCCCTTTATCACCTGGATCAGGTTGAAGACTGGCTTAAACAAAATCTTACCGTTTTTAGTCTGGATTTGTTGCCGCGTACCACAAGGGCGCAAGCGATGGATGTTTTAAGTTCGCAGGCAAATATTGCCGGTTATAAAGCATCATTGCTGGCTGCATCCCTGTACCCCCGTTACATACCTATGATGATGACCGCGGCAGGCAGTTGCCCCCCTGCAAAGGTGCTGATACTTGGCGCCGGTGTTGCCGGTTTGCAGGCTGTCGCTACATGCCGCCGCTTAGGGGCAGTAGTTGAAGTGTTTGATACCCGTGCCGCCGCTAAAGAAGAAGTATTGAGCCTTGGCGCAAAGTTTATTGAAGTTGAAGGTATTGCCGACGCTTCCAAAGCCGGTGGTTATGCCGTTGAACAATCTGACGAATTTAAAGAAAGGCAAAAACAGAAAATTGCCGATAGCATAAAAAAGGCCGATATTGTTATTACCACAGCGCAAATATTCGGCAAAAAAGCCCCGGTACTGGTAACTGAAGAAATGATAGCCACTATGAAAGCAGGCTCGGTAATTATTGACCTTGCCGCCGCTACCGGGGGCAATACCGAAGTAACAGAAAACAATGCAACTATTGTTTGCGGCAACGTAACAGTAACCGGGGATTCAAACCTGCCTGCTAAAGCCCCTTCCGACGCCAGTAAATTATATGGCAAAAACGTTTTGAACTTCCTGAAACTGCTCCTCGATAAAGAAAACGCTATTAAGCTCAACTTTGACGATGATATTATCAGCAGCACCTGCATCAGTAATGATGGAAAAATTATCTCCCCAATCGTAAACAAAAATTTCAGTCATGCAAATATTACTTAATTTCATTCAGAGCAACCTTGAGCTATTTTACATAGTGATCCTGTCTGTTTTTTTAGGCATCGAGGTGATCTCAAGGGTTCCTTCAGTTTTACATACCCCCTTAATGAGCGGTGCAAACGCTATTCACGGGGTAATTATTATAGGGTCGATTATTGTAATGGGCGAGGCTTCACCTGATAATTACCTGATTTTGACATTAGGTTTTGTCGCTGTGATTGTGGGCACCCTGAATGTGGTCGGCGGTTTTGTGGTGACCGACAGAATGCTGGAAATGTTTAAAACAGGCAAAGAAGCGGCCGCTAAACGTATAAAAGAAAATTAATATGCAAACAAATATTTTATCTATCTGCTACCTTATCGGCTCTGTTTCATTTATTGTGGGGCTAAAAATGTTATCAAACCCTGCCACCGCACGCAAGGGTAACCTTATATCGGCGGCGGGTATGGCTATCGCTATTTTCGGCACACTCTTTCTTTATCAGCCTGCCCATTCAGGTTTTCATAATTTAGGGTGGATCGCCGGTGCAATGCTTATTGGAACCGTTGTCGGTGCGGTATCGGCCCGCAAGGTAAAAATGACAGCCATGCCCGAAATGGTGAGTATATTTAACGGAATGGGCGGCCTATGCGCCTCGCTTATTTCTATTGTTGAATTTGGCCATATAGCGCAGGACAACTCCCCCATGCACGTACTGTCGATTTTGGCAGGGATGATCATAGGCAGTGTTTCTTTTTCGGGCAGTATGATCGCCTACGGCAAACTCAGCGGCAAAATAAAAGACCACTCATTCTCCGGACAGCATATTTTTAACCTGGTGGTGTTGTTTGTAATATTGCTGCTTGGCGCTTATATCATCTTTGGCGACAGTACTTCTCCGCTTATTATTTTCGGCGGTATCCTGGCTTTATCGCTTATCTATGGTATTTTGTTCGTATTGCCAATCGGCGGCGCGGATATGCCGGTAGTTATTTCGTTACTGAACTCCTTTACGGGGATAGCAACGGCCTGCGCAGGCTTTTTATACAATAACCAGGTAATGCTTACCGGCGGTATCCTTGTGGGTTCGGCTGGGGCAATTCTTACTATCCTGATGTGCAAGGCAATGAACCGTTCCCTGAAAAATGTGCTTATCGGCTCCTTCGGCGGAAGTACTGCTGCGGCAGGCGGTCCCGCAGGCAGTCAGGATACAACCTTCAAGGAAATAAGTTTAAGCGATTCGGCCATGGTAATGAAGTATGCGCATAAAGTGATCATCGTTCCGGGCTACGGCCTTGCGGTGGCACAGGCGCAGCACGTATGCCACGAGCTGGAAAAATCATTGACAAAAGACGGCGTTGAGGTAAAATACGCCATTCACCCTGTAGCCGGGCGTATGCCGGGCCACATGAACGTATTGCTGGCTGAGGCCGATGTATCTTACGACGATTTACTGGAATTAGAGCCTGCAAACGAAGAATTCGCCTCTGCTGATGTTGTGCTTATATTAGGCGCCAACGACGTGGTTAACCCTGCTGCAGAGAATGATCCATCAAGCCCGATTTACGGCATGCCGATCCTTGAAGTTGGCAAGGCAAAAATGGTAATCATCAACAAACGCAGTATGCGCCCCGGCTATGCCGGGATTGAGAACCAGCTTTTCTTCCAGCCAAATTCCTCCATGCTTTTTGGCGATGCGAAAGACGTACTGCAACAACTGATCAGTCAGATAAAAGAGCTCTAAATACGGACATAAAACAATTTGGTTATATCGTTTTTGTTCGCCCCGCAAGTGCCAATGTACTTGCGGGGTTTTTTGTTTATATTTTGTCTGAACCGGAATTTATCGAATTAATGAATTTTTAGAATTCTGTGAATTCCGCTGCTGCCGCAAACGTCCCCGCTTGTGGCCCGCGTGCTAAGTAAACGCAATGCACTGCCGACCTTGAATTTAGTCTGCTGTGCTAATTGTCTGAACCCGAATTTATCGAATTAATGAATTTATAGAATTCCGGTAATTCCTGAATTCTATAAATTCGGGTTCAGACAAAAAATACTGCTGTAGCAACCTCAATGCTATTAAGTTACCCCCCCGCCAATCCCCCAAAAATTCCGTATATTTGATTATTCCCAAAAGCTTCTCAAATACCCCCTCTTCAACAAAATAAATATTTACGCCCGTTTTTGAGTGAATTTTTTGCCAGTTCTTTGAAATTTTTACATAATTAACTACAATACAGCTATTTAGCTAAATTAACCTCTAATTTTTTACGAGGAGCTAAACGCATTTAGCTCCTCAACTCACAAAAATTACGGGGAGCTAAACGTATTTAGCTCCTCAAACTGAAAAAATTACGGGGGGCTAAACGCATTTAGCCCCTCAAACCGGAAAAATTACGGGGAGCTAAACGCGTTTAGCTCCCCGTAATACCACCTCTCCATCTGTCAGAGTCACACGTTAATATTTTAACCTGGTATTTATTTAACCTGAGTACGGCTTTGCCGGATTATGCTAAAGATCCAGGTTATACCGGACAGATAACCTCAAATAAGGATAGGTTTTATCGAGATCCGGGTAATGTTTAAATTTACCGTTCAGGGTAAAATAGCCGGGCTCGGCACAAACTGAAAAACCATCAATAATCATATACCGCAGCTCGCTGGTAAATGTGTGCAGGAGATAGTACGACGCATTGCCGCTAAGGGTAGTAAACCATCCGCCTTTGTAGTTTATGCCGTAATAAAATTTATTGGCAATATCGAGTGTAATACTACCGCCATAGCCTGCACCCGAACAAAAATCATAAGGCCTGCCATAATCAGGGTATGGGTCGGGGACGGCCGCCAATATGATAGGGCCGGCAGCAAGCGTGGTGTTGATTTTTATTTTATCGGAGAGCTTAAATTCCGAAAATAAATTGAGCTTAATATTTTGCGAACTGTAAATAAAAGCATCGTTGTCAATATAGTCGTAGTTAGCTGTAAGCAGCGCCATTTGCCGGATATTATCAGTGTATTGTACCCAAAAACCCGTTATTGAACCATAAATGCTGACAAGGTTAATATCAGATTTTATACTTTTCCCAAATTCAGTATTGACATAAATATAACCGAATGGTGTCCGGTAATTTTCATACGGTGACCCATAAATCAATTTTGCATGACTGTACCAGGCAAAATCCCCATCCCTGTTATTCACCTTGAAGGCGCGCACACCCAAATCAATTTCGGCATACACGGGTGTTGAATCCCTTTTGGCCGGCTTGTCCGGTATTTTGCCCCATTTGCCATCCAGTATCCTGTTTATGCCGTTTGCCGGATCAATTATAAAAGCCAGCGCCTCGCTGGCCTGCCTTTTAAAACCGCGGCTCCGGTTATTAATGAGTTTGTTGGCAAAGCGGTTGAGCGTTTCGCCCAAAACCACACCTCCAAACCCCGTATTAATAAAATCATTGATGGACGGGGCCTGGTTTTCTCCGGCTGTTTCCCATACATAACTACCTGCAAATGCAGCAGGAACAGATTGCCAGAAACTATAACCGTTTGCCCTGAAAGAATTAAAAAAAATACTGCCGTGAGAAGGATGGGCAAACTGGTTGGTTAAAAAATCGTCATCATCCCAAAACCAGCTGTTTGGGTTTAAGTTCGTCCGCACAGTATTGAAAGAAATATCAGCAAAACTGGCCTTTGCAACATATTTATCCATAACCCAGGGTGCAATTTCAGTCAGCGACCATAAGATAGCAGCCCGGCCAAATCTTTTTTTTGCAAGAGTATCGCGAAAATGGTTTTTAGCAAGGCTGTCAATATGTTGCTGCATATTGGCTTGATATTGAGCAGACAGGCATAAGGGGGCGAAGCTCAAAACAACAAGGAATAAAGCTGCAAACAGGCCATAGGCAAACCTGCCTGTTTCTTTTTTAGCATTAATACCGGTAAAAATCATTATTGTATTAATCAAATTTCCCTGCTGCGAATAAATCAATGCCGAATAACACAATAGCAATATTTAAAGAAGATTTTCAGCCGGCTTTTCCCAGTCTGTTTAGTTTATCCAGGTAAAACATTACTTCCTCATCGCTTACCTCACTAAAATTATCGTAAAATGCGCCTACGCCATAAAACTGTTCCGGAATTAACAGGCTCACTACCTCATCAACTTCCCTGGCCAATATTTTCACCGCGCTTTTGGAAGCCACCGGAACGCCAATAATAATTTTGGCGGGATTGCTTTTGCGCAATAAATGTACGGTGGCCAGTATAGTGTTGCCTGTTGCAATACCATCGTCAATAACTATTACTGTTTTTCCTTCCAGGTTTTCGGGATGTTTGTCCCCCATGAATTTTTTGTACATCTCCTTCAGCCTATGACGGATGGCTTGCAATTCCTTTGCAATATATTCCACCGAAACATTTTCATGAGGTGTTACAAAATAATCAGTGAGGCTTGCAGCACCAATAGCATATTCTTTATTAGAAGGGTGCCCAATCTTTTTTGTAAGGATAACCTCCACAGGAAAACCTAATTCCCTGGCAACTTCATAAGCCACGGGCACACCGCCCCTCGGAACGGCCAACACTACCCCATGGTCATTTTTGTATTTTCTGAGCTTTGCAGCCAGCAATAAGCCGGCTTCTATCCTGTCGCGAAACATAATTTGGTTTTTATATACATTTTTACAAATGGACCGCTGCTGTAAATTTTTCGAACCAATTAAATGCCAGTTCGGAAACAATTTCCATTTTGCCCGGTTCTTCAAATAAATGCGAAGCGCCTTCCACTATTTTCAGTTGCTTTTCGCACGTCATTTGCCGCAAAGCAGCCTTATTTAATTGCAGCACTTCCTGATCTAAACTACCCACTATCAAAAGTGTCGGGGCCTGCACGTTTTGCAGGGCATCAGCCGCAAGATCAGGGCGCCCACCTCTTGACACTACTGCTTTTATCTGCGGCAATTTTGCGGCAGCCTTTAAAGCGGATGCGGCACCGGTACTGGCGCCAAAATAGCATAACCCGGTATCTCTTGCTTCCGGGAGACTTTCAAGCCATTGCGTGGCGGAGATTAGCCTTTTGGCAAGCAAATCGATATTAAAACGGTTGTAATAATATTGATCCTCATCTTCGGTAAGCAAGTCAAACAACAAAGTGCCAAAACCCTTTTCCTGCAGGTATTTTGCTACCTGCCGGTTACGTTTGCTAAACCTGCTGCTGCCGCTTCCATGAGAAAAAATAATTATCCCCTTCGCATCTGATGGAATAAACAATTCCCCGTCTAATGCCATTTTATCAATAGCAATGGCAACCTCTTCGTTAAAACGTATTTCCATGGTTCAAGAATTTATCCTTGTAATGCAATAGGTGCCACTGCTTTAATATTTATTTCATATTCTGCCAGCTGAGATAAGCGGTCATCAATATGTTTCTCATTTATCTCCAGCTCACGAAATAACGCTGCTGCTTTTTCAAGATCAAGCGCCTTAGCAAAGGCCGCCGCGGTGCCGTAAGCGCTGATTTTAAAATGGTTAATGCCCTGAATGCTGGCTAACAGGCAGGCGTCCTTAACTTCCACTTGTGTACAATTTGCCAGTTTTTCGTTTGTATCGTCAATAAAGGCCAGCATTACACGGTTTTGAAGAGTGATAGCGTTGATTTTTTCTTCTTCGAAAAAACCTTCCAGTCGTTTCACATGCTGTTGTACAAAATCAAGATACCTATGCAAAACCGTTTTCAGCTGCATAGACCGGGCTTCATTGATCCACCCTTTTAAACTGTTTTCTAACTCAACCTCCGCGCTGGTAAACCTGCGGGTATCTTCATCCAGCAAATTGCGGAGCATGACAATATTTGAATTATTTTCCATGATAGTGATGTTTTTTGCTTTATCAAAGCTAATCAGCTTTAAATGGGATATTAGTGACATCCGTCAGATAAAAGACTGATGTTCATCATTTTAAAAGAGCCTCAAAATTATTCACTTTGATTGTTTTTGTGTAAAAAGACTTGCTTCTGACAAAAAGCTCAATATCAAAATACCGGGGGTAATATTTTAGAAATAAAAATTAAAATCATGGAAGGTTATTTGACAAAAGAAGGGCGTATGGATGAAACCCAACTGGCAGATGCTATTCAGCGGTATTCCCACCCACTGGAAGAAAATTCAGATCTGCAACCACTGTTTGACAGGATCGGCGATGCAAGAATAGTGATGCTTGGGGAAGCCAGCCATGGTACACACGAATATTACACATGGCGGGCGCGTATTTCAAAAAGGCTGATTGAAGAAAAAGGGTTCAATTTTATAGCAGTTGAAGGCGACTGGCCCGATTGTTACCGCCTGAACCGTTTTGTGAAAGGTTACAATACTGTTGATAAGAACGCCGCTGATGTGCTGCATGAATTTAACCGCTGGCCAACCTGGATGTGGGCAAACTGGGAAATTGCGGCGTTGGGGCAATGGATGAAAAAGCATAACGCCGGCTTACCCGCAAATAAAAAAGCCGGTTTTTACGGGTTGGATGTATATAGCCTGTGGGAAAGTATGGAAGCCATTATGCGGTACCTGCAACAAACTGATCCCGGTGCATTGAAGGTGGCTGAGAAAGCTTTTCAATGTTTTGAGCCATACCACAAAGATGAAGGCCACTCCTACGCGAGGGCGAGTATGCTGGTACCCGAACTGTGTCAGAACGAAGTGGTTGATTTGCTTAAAGAGATACAAAAAAAGCTACCGCAATATAATAGCGATCATGAAAATGTTTTTAGCGCCGAACAAAACGCCCTGGTAACAGTGAATGCAGAAAAATATTACAGGGCGATGGTTCAGGGTGGCCCCAACAGCTGGAATATCCGCGACCGGCACATGGCAGATACACTTAACCGCCTATTAACTTTTCATGGAAATAATTCCAAGGCAATCATTTGGGAACATAATACGCACATCGGCGATGCAAGGGCTACAGATATGGCCCACGACGGGATGTTTAACATTGGCGAACTGGCAAGGCTGCAGCATCAGGAGAAAGGCGTTGTACTGGTCGGTTTTGGTTCTTACCAGGGGACGGTGATCGCAGGAGGAAGCTGGGGCGCTCCCATGCAGGTTATGCACATGCCGGAGGCAAGAATGGGAAGCTGGGAGTATTTATTGCATAAAGCCGGTAAAGAAAATAAATTATTGGTGATGGATGATTTTAAAAGCAACGCCACGATGATGAGAAATTACATCGGGCACAGGGCTATTGGCGTGGTGTATAATCCGCTGCACGAAAAATACGGAAATTATGTACCAACTATTTTACCATTGCGCTATGATGCATTTATTTACCTTGACGAAACAAAAGCGCTTCACCCACTGCATATAAAGCCCGACGGTCACCAGATACCGGAGACCTATCCGTTTGGGGTTTAGTAAATCAAAACTCATAAAAAAACATCAACCATGGCAAAGCAAAACACACCGGAAAAACCAATTGAAATTCCTCAACCCGAAAAAGAGCCGGAGATTAAACCACCTGATTATCCCGAAGAACCTGTTATTCCGGCAGAAAATCCTGACCTCGTACCATACGAGGCTCCTTTTGAAACCCCTCCATACGAAACCCCGCCGCCCGGAGAAGGTTTTTAAATATACCGCAAACACAATATCTATCTTAACACTTAAAACATGATGAAAAATGGAAACCGAAGTAATTGACAACGACCTGAAGGGTGCCGGAACACTAAAAACAATTTATGAAAGACGGGCTGTGAGGAAATATAAGGACAGACCTGTTGACCACGAAACTATTGAAAAAATTATTGATGCAGGGAGGATGGCCCCCTCGGCCGTCAACAAGCAGGAATGGAAGTTTTATATTTTAACCAATAAGGATACTATCAAGACTTTTTCAAAAGAAATTGCCAAAACTGCCGCTAAAGAGTTTTTAAAATCGGGGGTAAAGGAGGTGGTAAAAACAACCGGGAGCCTTTTACATTCTTTTCATAGTATCGACCTTTTTAAATGGGCTGATCCTATATTCTATGGCGCACCGGTAGTTATTTTCATCACTGCGCCAAAGGACAACGAATGGGCGGGCCTTGATATTGGTATGTGTGCAGAAAATATGATGCTGGCTGCAAATGCCCTGGGCCTGGATAGTTGCCCGGTAGGCTTAGGTAAGTTTGTTGAGCAAACAGATATATTTTACAAATTAAGGGTACCGGCAACAGAAAAAGTACACCTTGCTGTAATACTGGGCCACGGCGATGAAACACCCGAAGCGCATGAAAGAATAAAAGAGAATGCGGTTTTTATCGACAGACCGGAAAAAAATATGTTTAAAAAGGCTATAATTCTGTAAGACAATTTGTTATAGCTTCAAAAAGTTCCTGCGGGTCGAAAGGCTTTTGAATATATCCTTTGGCACCCATGCCGAAACCAGTTTCAACAGCTTTTTTTTCTACGCTGGCCGTAAGGAACACAAAAGGGATGGCGGCGGTTACGGGGTCGTTTTTTAGCGCTGTAAAAACCTCGTATCCGTCGGCTTCCGGCATCATAATATCACAAAGGATAACATCCGGTTTATTTTCTTTGGCTAAAGCAAGCCCGGTTTTACCGTTATCCGCCGCAAGTACCCGATAGCCTTCCAATTCGAGCAGTTCGCAGGTATTTTCGCGGATATCATCGTTATCTTCAATGATCAGTATTGTTTTCATTTAATTGACGTTTTGCGGAAATTCTATCGTGAAAATGGTCCCATAGCCTGGTTTACTCTTAAAACTAATTGCTCCGTTTATTAACTCCACATATTTTTGAACAATATTTAAGCCCAGGCCTGTACCCTGTATATTCGTTACATTTTTTGCCCTGTAAAACTTCCCGAATAAATTTTGCTGATCTTCTTCCGGTATGCCAATCCCCTCATCTTTGACGTTTACCATCACAAGGTTTCTGGTGATTTCAATTGAAAAATGGATCTTTTTATCTTCAGGTGAATACTTTATAGCATTTGAAAGTAAATTCAGAAATATGCTCTTTAGTATCTTTTTATCCTGTATTATATCCTCGTCACCAGTATAGGTTAAAACAACCTCCTGGCCCTGTTTTAACATACCGTTTACTTCTTCTGCAACATCTCTGGCAAAATCACGCAGATTAAAAGCTTCATTGAATATTTCAATCTTGCCCTGTTCCGCTTTATCCAGTAAAAGAAAATCATTTAAAATAGCGGTAAGGTTTCGCACAGACGACTTTATCCGGTCAATATGTTTTTTTCTTTTTTCCTCCTGTTCTTCTTTACTGTAGGTTTCAATAAGTGCAAGGCTCGAAAGTATTGCGCTTAATGGCGTACGGAATTCATGGGAGGCCATAGAAACAAAACGCGATTTCATTTCATTTAATTCCCTCTCCCGTTCAAGGGATTGGGTGAGTTCAAGGGTCCGTTCTGTTACTTTTGCTTCCAACTCCTCCTGCGACCGTTTGCTTGCTGTAATGTCTGTAACAAAGGCAACGGCCAATTGTTCGTTTTCCAGCAGATAATATCCCAGGCTTATTTCAACCGGGAATTCAAAACCATCCTTTTTACGGGCAAATAAACTTAAACCGTAGCCCATCGGCCTTGCTTTTGGCCTGTTAAAATACCCTTCACGATGATGTACATGATTTTTCCTGAAAGCTTCAGGGATAAGGATCTCAACTTCCCTGCCAATAAGTTCCGCCTTTTTATATCCAAATAATTTCTCTATGCAGGGATTGGCCAGCTCAATACGTCCTTCAGCACTGATCACCAGTATCCCAACAGTTGCGTACTCAAATAAGGCCTTAAAACCGGCCTCGCTTTCAAGTATTAATGTACTTTGTTCCGTCATCCAAAAATGTGATTAGGTTGCCTTCTCAAAATTAGGGAATTATTGATATATAATC
>JBIOHE010000048.1:0-18606 GCA_044448725.1 Sphingobacteriales bacterium
ACAATGTTCTATTACTGGACTGTGTTTAAACATGTATGATGGTATGATAGGAGCCGTATGAAGTGAGAGCTTCACGTACGGTTCTGTGAGAGGCTTGGGCTGAAATGCCCTTGCCTACTCGACCTTCGCGAATGGGTAGCCACTGACGTGGCACTAAGCTGGTCTGATTGAAATGCTACAAACGGGTAGCCCCGATGGAGCAAAACGCCCCCCCCGTCGTCGGTGTCCCCACCGACGACTACCAGGTGATAGCCTGTGCGGGCACATGCAATGGGGACATAAAAGATTATAAATAGAAAGAAAAATATTGCCAACAGAAAATCATATAACAGCCTTTTGCACCATAAATAAAGGTGCTGTAAGTAAAAACGAGGCCCCGGTGTTTGAAAACAAAAACACTGACACGGCAAGTTTTTTTGCTTCCCTTTATCAGCATTTGCAGCTTAAATACCCTAAATATTATAAAATGGATAATTTAAGCAAGCTGGGTTGGCTTGCTGCGGAAATATTGCTGGATAACAGTTTTGAGAAGAATAACTACCAGCCCGAAGATGTTGGTATCGTGCTGGCCAATGCCAACAGCAGTTTGGATGATGACATAAAATATTTTGAAACAACAAAAGCTATTGCCAGCCCATCATTATTTGTTTATACCTTGCCAAATATCGTGATCGGGGAAATTTGCATCCGTAACAATTTTAAAGGCGAGCAGGCCTTTTTTATCCAGGATAAGTTTGATGCAGATTTTATGTTTCAACAGGTAAATTACCTGCTGAATGAAGATATATTACAGGCCTGTATCTGCGGCTGGGTTGAAGTTTTAGAGCAGGATTATAAAGCCGTTTTGTTTTTAGTGGAGAAAGTTAAATCGGAAAAATCCGTTTTATTTTCTGCGGAAAATATGGGCCGGATTTTTGGTGACATAGATAATTGATATTGAGTAGTATGAGTTCAACTGTGTATGTAGCGGGTCTTGGTGTTATTTCAGCTATCGGCAATAATGTGGCTGAAAACCTTCAGTCTTTTGAGCTTGAAGCGGCAGGGATTGGTGATATTTCCCTGCTGGATACCATTCATCGTAAAACGCGACCTGTTGCCGAAGTGAAACTGGATAATAATGAGCTGGCAGCGATAACAGGCTTGCCTGCAGGTATGAGCCGGACAGCACTGCTCAGTCTGGTTGCTGCCAGAGAGGCAATAAATGATGCTACAGTACCCAATTTCGATACCCTCCGGACCGGCCTCGTTTCGGCAAATACCGTTGGCGGGATGGATAAAAGTGAAGATTTTTTCATCGACTTTGTTAAGGATGAAAAAAAAGGAAAATTAAGAAATGTGTTTGATCATGAATGCGGCTGTATCACAGAGATCGTGGCTGATCAGTTGGGCATCAGAGATTTTTTAACTACCATAAACACGGCCTGCTCATCATCGGCAAACGCAATTTTTTACGCGGCCCGTTTAATAAAAAACGACATGCTTGATGTTGTTGTTGCCGGTGGCACAGATTCGCTTACCAAATTTACCCTCAATGGCTTTAATACATTGATGATACTCGATGATGAGTTTTGCAAGCCATTTGATGAAAACAGGGAAGGCCTTAACCTTGGTGAAGGCGCCGGGTACCTGGTGCTCGTTTCGGAAAAAGTGGCGGAAACGTTAGTTAACAAACCGTACTGCAAACTCAGCGGCTATAACAACAGCAATGACGCCTATCATCAAACGGCATCTTCGCCGGATGGCACTGGATCGTACCTTGCTATGCAGGGAGCTCTTGAAAAAAGCGGATTGAAGCCATCAGATATAGATTATATAAATTTGCATGGTACCGGTACTGCAAATAACGATAGCGCGGAAGGTATCGCCATCAAAAGATTATTTGAACCGGATTTTCCGCCAATGAGTTCAACCAAATCATTTACGGGTCATACTTTAGGCGCCTGCGGAGGTATCGAAGCCGTCTTTTCAGTACTTGCCATAAAAAATGGAATTGTCTATCCCAACTTGCGGTTTGAAACAAAGATGAGTGAGGTGCCATTTGAGCCGGAACGGAAATTTTTGAAAGGGCAGAACATCAAACACGTAATGTCAAACTCGTTTGGTTTCGGCGGGAATTGTACATCACTTATATTTTCGGAGGTCTGAAATGAAGATATATATCCGCTCCTCCGCTTGTATCTCGGCGCAAAATACTTTTGGTACCGACGGTTTTTTAACCGATGTGGTACCCTACCATGGAACACGTTTAAAGACCATTGAACCCGATTATAAAGAGTTTATCGACCCTAAATTGCTCCGGCGGATGAGTCACGTTCTTAAAATGGGGGTAGCTGCGGCAATGCAATGTTTAAAACAGGGCGATACTGAAATGCCGGGTGCTATAATTACCGGCACTGCCTATGGTTGTATGGATGATACGGTGGCCTTTTTAAGCCGGATAATTGAACAGAACGAAGAACTATTGTCGCCGACTGCCTTCATCCAGTCAACCCATAATACAGTGGCTTCTCAAATCGCTTTAATGCTCAAATGTCATAACTATAATACAACTTTTGTACATAAAGGCGCTTCGTTTGAAAACGCGTTGCTTGACGCTGTATTGCTGTTAAAGGAAAATGAAGCTGATAATGTTTTAGTTGGCGGGATAGATGAAATGAATGATGCCGCCTTTGCTATATTAAGCCGTCTTGGGCTTTACAAACGCTGGCCGGTTTCAAATCTGGATTTGTATGCAACCAAAACAAGGGGAAGCATGGGAGGCGAAGGGACGGCGTTCTTTTTGTTAACCGACCGGGCTTCCGCAAATAACCTTGCCGAACTTAAGGGGGTGAAAACCATCTATAAACCGGCAAGCTCCGAAGATTTTGAGAAAAGGGTAGTCTCATTTCTTGCTCAAAATTCATTAAGTATTGATGATATTGACCTGGTAATAACCGGCAGAAGCGGTGATACCTGGCACGACGAAGCATATAAGCAAATAAACCAATCCCTGTTTAAGCATACAGGCCTCGCCAACTATAAGCACCTGAGCGGCGAGTATCCAACTTCTACGGCATTTGCTTTGTGGCTGGCCTCAAATATCATTAAAAATAAGGCAGTGCCGGAAACTGTTATAGAAAGAAGGGGTAAAGAAATGGCACCAAAAACTATTTTGATCTATAATCATTATCAAAAGAAATACCACTCCTTAATTTTGGTTTCAGCTATCTGAATCACCGTTAGTCTATTGTCTGCTAACTCAATAAAAAGGTTCTATGACGGTTTGTGTGAATTAGCATTTTATAGAGCCTTCGGCTCGAAATATTTTGTAGCAACGGGTTTTAACCCGTTGAACATGAAGCCCAATAATAAGAGTGCCGTAGGTACGATCCATATTTAATCATTAGTTTCCGCCGTATTTATATGGGTCGTCCGCCAATTGGCGGATCTCAATGTTTTCTTCCTTGTGGTTTTCAACGGATTAAAATCCGTCCGCCCATTGGCGGATATTTATTCGGGGCAATGCCTCTTGGGGGCTCTATAATCAATATTTTACCATCATAATATCAATATTTTCTAAAGATTTATAAATTGCATACCCATCCGAATCGTTATAGAACAAAAAAAACCCCTTTCTTATAAAAAGAAAAGGGCTTTTGGATTTAAAATTTATTTTAATACCGATTATGGGAAAAGTAAACCTGTATATCCGGCTACATTAGCCAGCGGGATATCTGAACCGTATTTTGCATTTATGGCTTTGATAAATTGATTGGCAACAATAGCGTAGCCCCTCGGCGTTAAGTGAACGCCGTCAAGCGAAAATATACCACCGGTAACAAAAGCCGAATTAAAGCCGATACCGTCTTCCATATAGCCATAGTTTTTAATATTATTAAGAAAAGCGTAAGCATCAAAAACCGCAAGACCATTTGCTGCAGCAACTGATTTAATAGTGCTGTTGTACGACAATACATGCTCGCGTACCAGGGCAACTTCATTGGCATCAAGCACATACTGGTTGTCGATCGGTGAATAAGGTGTTAGTCCATAAGGCAACGGCCCGTAAGGGGTGGTTACGGTCGTCCCGACCTTGCTGGTTGGGAAAGTAAGAACGATCAGGTCGTTTGCGGTAGCCAGCCTTGGCGCGTATGTTGTACCTGAAACCAATGCATTAATGTATATGCCTTTAACAGAGGGAGCCTGTTTTTGCACCCCGGCAACAATAGCGCCCACGGTTACTGTATTAAAGTATGGTATTGAAGTGACATCAGGAACTGTAGCAACAACCCCTTTTGGACTAACGCCATTTGCATTTTTTGCCGTTAGTGTGCTTATCAAATAATTATCCAGTTGTGCAAACTGGGTTTCGTCGGTCAGTACATCACCTGCGCCGCCTGATACCGCGTACAATAACGCATCGTTATTGCCGAGCCAGTTTGAAAAGAACGTAAATGGTTTTGCTGTTACAAATGCAATGTAAGGTGTGTTATTCGCAGGCGCATCATTAGGGAGCAGCCTTTCATAATATCCGTTTAAATTGCCCAAAGGGGCATAAGTGATCTGCTGTAATTTAAGACCGGGTACCCCGTAATTTTCAATATCACCGCTAAATTTGGTGTATAAAATTACGTTCCCAAAACCGGGCACGGTATATTGCCCCCTGACCCCAAGGTTAGTAGTAACGGGGGTGATGATCGGCGTACCGTCGGCATTAAACCCGGTGATTTGTACGTACCCGGACCCATTAGCCTGTGCAGTGCTGAACAAAGGCTGATTAAATACACCGCCGCCAACTGATTGCATCTGTTGTGCAATTATTGATGGATAAGAGTTTTGTTGTCCCTGCAGGTAAAGCCCTCCATTGGAATAACCGGCTGTTAAAGAATTGCCGATGGAAATGTATCGCGAAAAATCAACGCTCCCATGCGTAGGCTTCGGGGTCTTAATTTCTGGTTTGCAGGCGGTTATTAATAATAAGCCTGCAATGATATATAGGTGTTGTTTTAAAAATTTCATCTGCTTAAATATTAAATATTACCAGTGATAAGATAATGAGATACCCGGGATATAAACATTGGTTTCAAACGTGCCCGATAACTGCGATTGAATGTTTGTTTGTGTACGCGGCATCAGATGTTCAAACTCAAATGATGCATCTACATCAAGGTGGTTAGCTAATTTGTAACCAATACCGCCGGTAACAAAAACACGGTTGGCGTCGGGGGCTTCAGGTGTAACATAACCGTCTGCAACGGCTGTTGAGGCATAGCCGCCGCCAAAACGCAGGGCAAGTTTATCCGAATACTTATATTGCGCACCGGCCCTGAGGCTGGCGGCTGACTGGTAATTGCGTTGTGAAATACTGTTCTGTAAAACAGGGGTTGTTTTGCCGTAATCAAACTCAAGCACCTTATATACATCCCAGCCAACAAAGTTGGCGTCAAAAGCTAAGGTCCATTTCTTTGAAGGGTAGATGCCTATACCTATAGAATTTGTTGCCGGCAATGGTAAGCTTGCGTTAAAGGTATTAGGCTGGGGGAAATAGCCCTGCATTGAAGCCGGGACATTAAAAATAGCATTCCCGTTGCTGATGGTGGTGGTTACCTGCGAACGGTGTGTAATGCCCACCGTAATGCCCGATTCAGTTTTTATATATATACCTGCATTCCAGCCATATCCTTTACCGCTGCCTTTTAATTCGGCCTGCCCGGATTGCCCGGCCTGGTTGGTTAAAGGGATGCCCTGGGTAAGGTCAACACTGCCGCTGTTGTAAACAAACCCTGCCCCGATGCTTAAAAAGTCGGTTATTTTAACACTTAACGTTGGTTGAAAGTATATTGCCTTAAGGTCAAGACTTTCCAGAACGTACTTACCCTGCCAGTTGTTGCCCCAGTCAGTCAATCCGCCAAACGGGGTATAAACTCCAAGGCCAAGTTTCCACCGGGCAGCTTTTGGTCCCCATACACCATAAAAAGTAAAAGGCGTGGCAATTTTGTCAGCTGTATAATACTGTGCTGACGTTCCGGAAGGGTTAAAATCAGATTTAAACAACAGCGGGCTGATCCCGCCCTGAATGTAGTTTTCCGGAAGCATAGCAACAGCTCCGGGGTTAAAAAAAACAGATGAACCATCTAATAAGGTTCCGGTTCCGGTATGGCCCATGCCAATTTGCTTTTCACCTTCAAGGTTCACCTGGAAACCCTGTGAAAAGGCGCACACCGGCAATGCCAACCACAGTAGGAGTAATAGTTTTCTCATAAGATATTAATTGGTTTATAAACAGGCCGTTGTAAATTTTTTACAATCCACACCTATCACGGAATAAAATTAGTTTGGTTTGAAAAGAAAAAAAGGGCTATAATGCGGAGATTTTAGTCAAAAAGTCGGAATTGGTTGAGTTTAGTCCGAAAGTCGGTAAACCTGCCTGCCGGCAGGCAGGGTCCGGAAGTCCGAAAGAAGCTACAATCCCCTATTTCCAAACTACGCAACCAATCAATAATTCAATAATTCAACAATTCAATAATTAGTCATATATTGTAAGGCATGAACAGGAAAATCGGACAACTAAGCCTATCAAAATTTGCGCACCTTTATGCCGACAAGCTGGCCGGCGCGGATTTTTTTGTCGCTGATGAAAAACAATTACTTAGTTTAAGTGAATATCCTTATCGTTCAGATGGTTATATTATTGGTATATGCACCCGCGGCTCCGCGCAGGTTGAGGTGAACCTCCGGGTATATGAGGCAAAGCCCGACGCCATGCTTTTAGCAACGCCGTTCCATGTTTTAAGGATCTACGATAGCAGCGAAGATTTTTTATGCAGGTTTATAGTATTTAGCAAAGCTTTTTTAACCGAAAATAGTGTTAACAGCCATTTCCTGGAAACATTCAGTTATTTTAAAAGTGCTTCTATCCCGGTAATTTACCTCGAAAATCAGGATGCCAGAATAATGCTCGAAATTTATTTACTCCTGCAACAAAAGCTGGAACGCGAAGGCCATCCCTATCTGGTAGAGATCTCAAGGAGTATATTGACAACTCTGCTTTATGAAATGCAGTCAATTTACGAAAAGCAGCACTTAATTATAAAAGGCAAACAAACCCGTAAACAGGAATTAAATGTGCTTTTTCAGGAACTGGTTTTCCATCATTATAAAGAACATCGGAATGTACAGTATTATGCGGATGCGCTTTATGTATCGCCCAAACATCTTACTGAAACTATTAAAGAAGTAACCGGCCGTACGGCAGGCGAGTGGATAGACGACGCGGTGATACTGGAAGCCAAAGTATTATTAAGGAACCATGAAATCAGCATTGCACGTGTAGCCGATGCCATACACTTTCCCGACCAATCTTCTTTCGGCAAGTATTTTAAAAAGCATGCCGGGCTGTCGCCTTCAGATTACAGAACGGTGTCGGCGCATTGAGGTGGTTGGTGAATTGGTGAGTAGTTGATTAAGTTGAATAAGTTGACTAAAGAGATCAGGTTTTACGAGCAAGTTGAATTTGTTAACCAGCCAAATTGTCTTTTTAAAACCCAATCAACCACTCACCCAATCAACTTAATCAACCAAACCCCAATAACCGACTTTTTGACTAATATCTCCGCATTGCAGACCTTCCTTTGATATTATATCGCTTCTAATTTTACCGCTGATTATAAAACCAGAATTGTTAACGGCAATTTTTTTGTCTGGACTAACAATTGCAAAATTAAATGCGTCATATATTGTAGCCGGTGAAGCGGGTGTATGTAATTGCATTGAATAAACCGTTATTTTTTAGAATTTTAAGATTACAACCGTTAAATATTTATTTATGAATGCCACAGAATCTGTAAAAGCGATAAAAGGGGGCGAGTTCCTGATCAGGGAAACTGCCGCAGAAAGCATTTTTATCCCCGAAGAATGGAACGAAGAGCAATTGATGATTGCAGAAACATGTACAAACTTTCTTGCACAGCATGTAACCCCAAATTTAAGCCGTATTGACGACCAGGAAGCAGGCCTGATGCCGCACCTGATGGATGAAGCAGGTGAACTGGGATTATTAGGAATCTCTGTACCGGAAGAATACGGTGGCTTTGGTAAAGATTTTAAAACATCAATGCTTGTTGCCGAAAAATTAGGGGCGGGGCATTCATTTTCGGTTGCATTTTCTGCACATACAGGTATTGGCACGCTGCCGATATTGTATTATGGCAATGATGCCCAAAAGGAAAAATATATCCCCAAATTAGCCAGCGGCGAGTGGAAAGGTGCTTATTGCCTTACAGAACCCAGTTCGGGGTCGGATGCTAATTCGGGTAAAGCAAGGGCTAAGTTATCTGCCGACGGGAAATATTATCTGATCACCGGGCAAAAAATGTGGATCACCAATGCGGGTTTTGCAGATGTATTTACCGTTTTCGCCAAAATTGATAATGATGAAAACCTGAGTGCCTTTATTGTTGAAAAGGATTTTGAAGGTCTTAGCCTGAATACCGAAGAACATAAAATGGGTATAAAGGGCAGTTCGACCCGTCAGGTGTTTTTTAACGATTGTAAAGTGCCGGTAGAAAATCTGCTTTCCGAACGTCAGAATGGCTTTAAGATCGCGGTAAACATATTAAATATAGGCCGTATGAAACTGGGGGGTGGTACTGTTGGCGCCTGTAAAGAGGTAATCACAGCTTCGGTTCGGTATGCCAATGAACGCGAGCAATTCGGCCGTCCTATTTCAAAGTATGGCGCTATCCGCCATAAACTTGCGCAGCAGGCTATTCTTACCTACGCTTCAGAATCGGCGGTTTACAGGGCCAGTCAAAATATGGAGGAAGCTACCGAACTATTGCTTGAATCGGGTGTTGATGCAGCAAAAGCCAAACTAAAGGGAATTGAACAGTATGCGATAGAAGCCGCAATAATTAAAGTACATGCCTCCGAAGCACTGGATTTCGTGGTTGACGAAGGCGTGCAGATCTACGGTGGTATGGGCTACAGCGCTGAAGCGCCGATGGATAGGGCTTACCGCGACTCAAGGATCAACCGGATATTTGAAGGCACCAATGAAATTAACAGGATGTTAACCGTTGATATGATGCTTAAACGCGCCATGAAGGGAGAGCTCGACCTGATGGGACCAGCTCAAAAAGTAGCCGGTGAACTGGTAAGTATCCCTGATTTTGGTGGTGCTGAAGACGAAGGCTTGTTTACGAAAGAGAAAAAATACATCGCTAATTTCAAAAAGGCCATATTGATGGCAGCCGGTGCTGCGGTTCAAAAATTAATGACACAGCTAAGTAAAGAGCAGGAAGTGCTGATGAACGTAGCCGATATGCTTATTGAGCTTTATGTAAGCGAATCTCTGCAACTCAGGGTAGAAAAATTAGTAAACCTGAAAGGCGAAGAAGCCTGTAAAGAGCAACTCGACATTATGCGGGTTTACATCAACGATGCAGCTGAACTGATCGCGAAAGCCGGGAAGGAAGCGCTGAATTCATTTGCCGAGGGTGATGAAAAAAGGATGATGCTGATGGGCCTTAAACGTTTTACAAAAACCGAAGACATCAATACCACGCAATGCAGAAGAAATATTGCCGCTAAGGTGATTGCTGAAAACAAATACTGTTTTTAGTTTAAGCCTCAAATGTGACAATAATACCCCGTAGGGTGCAATTCAAATCTATGCATTTTACCATGCGTCCGCCTATTGGCGGACGCCCGTGCGCGGGATTTATTTTCTACCAACCAGACATCCCTACGGGATGTTCGTGCGATAAAAACATCCCGTAGGGATGTCTGGTTGGTAGAAAATGTAAAAAAACATCTTTACGTTCCGTTAGGAACGTTTGGTGACGGCGCGAATATTTGAATTGCCTCCCAAAAAGGGGCGTAAACGATTTTAAAAAAAACCTCAATGAAAATATTAGTTTGTATAAGCCAGGTACCGGATACCAGCACCAAGATTATATTAAAAGATAACAATACGGCCTTTAATAGCGCAGGTGTTACCTTCGTCATCAATCCTTATGATGAATGGTATGCGCTGATCCGTGCGCTTGAATTAAAGGAAAGCGGCATAGCAACCGATGTTCATCTGATTACCGTTGGAAGAGCAGAGGTAGAGCCAATCATCAGGAAAGGACTTGCCCTTGGCGGCGATGAAGCTATCCGTATTGATGCTGACAGCAATGACCCTTACGAAACAGCCAATTATATAGCAGAATATGCAAAAGCTGCTGGCTATGATCTTATCCTTTGTGGTAAAGAATCCATCGATTACAATAACGGAACAACCGGGGCTATGCTTGCAGAACTGCTTGACATAGATTTCATTGGCTTTGCCAGCGATATTCAAATTGAGGCTTCCAACGCCACCGTAACCCGTGAAATTGAAGGCGGCGAAGAGGTTGATACAGTTAGCCTGCCGGTAGTTATATCCTGCCAGAAAGGGGTTGCCGAAGCCAGGATCCCTAATATGCGTGGTATTATGGCTGCGCGTACCCGGCCTTTAAAAGTGATTGCGCCATCGGTAGTAAATCCTGTTACCGCTATATTATCTTACGAACTACCTCCTGCGAAAGCTGGTGTAAAAATCGTAAGTCCTGATAATATGGACGAACTGGTGGAACTGCTTCATGCCGAGGCCAAAGTTATTTAATCTTTTTTTTGTCCGGTATAGCCGGGATCATCTTAAAAAAACCTGTAAAAAATGTCAGTAATTGTATTGGTGGAACACACCGGGGGAAGAATAAAAAAGAAAAATTTTGAGGCGGTTCAATATGCCTCTCGGATAGCTGAAACTACCGGAACTACTGTAACTGCCCTTGTTTTGGGTACTATAGCCGTTTCGGAAATGGAAAGTCTTGGCGGATATGGCGCACAAAAAGTGCTGCATGTCGCCGATAGTCGTCTGGATGAATTACATGCACGTGCTTATGCAAATGCGTTATTTACAGCGGCCCAAAAGGAAAACGCTAAAATAATTGTAACCCTGCACGATATCAATGGTCGGGCCGTGGCACCGCGGTTAGCTATAAAGCTAAAAGCAGGCCTGGTGGCCGGTGCGCTTTCGTACCCCGATCTGGAAAAAGGCTTCGTAATAAAAAAAGCTGTTTTTTCCGGGAAAGCTTTTGCCTTTGTAAATATAACAAGCGAGGTAAAAGTAATTATGCTGATGGCAAATTCGTTCCCCGTAATAAAAGGGGATGGCAAAGCTGTTGTTGAAAAGCTCGAAGTTAATTTTGGCGATAAGGATTTTGGCGTAAAAGTTAAACAGGTAAATAAAGTAACAGGGGAGGTGCCGCTTTCCGACGCAGACCTGGTAGTTTCAGGCGGACGCGGAATGAAAGGTCCTGAAAACTGGGGACTGATTGAAAACCTGGCCAAAGAACTTGGGGCGGCTACGGCATGTTCGCGCCCTGTATCAGATGCTGATTGGCGCCCGCATCACGAGCACGTTGGGCAAACCGGGGGTACAATCCGCCCTAACCTGTATATTGCTGTGGGCATATCGGGAGCTATACAGCACCTGGCTGGGGTCAATGGCTCAAAAACCATTGTAGTAATTAACAAAGATCCCGAAGCCCCGTTTTTTAAAGCCGCAAATTATGGCGTTGTTGGCGATGCGATGGAAATTTTGCCAAAATTAACCGAAGCAGTCAGGAAATTCAAACAACAGCACTGATAAACTGTTATGAAGTTTTATTACGAGGGACAAGTGCTTTGGGCACAGATAGATGCTAATCAGCACCTGCGTCACTCCGCATACGCGGATTTTGGGGCGCAGGCCAGGTTAACCATGCTTGATAGCATAGGGCTGGCGGCATCGGTGCTTTACGGGTATAAAATAGGCCCGGTATTATTCAGGGAGGAGCTTATTTACCTGCGCGAGGTCGGGATAAATGATTATGTTAAAGTAACCTGTGAACTTATTAAAGCACGGCCGGATGGTTCCCGGTGGACAATACGGCACGAGTTGTATCGCGGGGATGGCATAAAAGCTGCTGTAATTATCGTAGAAGGTGCCTGGATAGATATGGAAAAACGCAAGCTTACCCTATTGCCCCCGGCATTGAGTGAGCTGTTCGCGCAGACGCCAAAGAGCAGCGATTATATAGAAGAAATACCATCGAAGAAATAATAAAAACCTGCTTTTTTCAAAATCGACAATCTAAAAAAAATGACTGATATAAAAGATACCTTTGAGAAAGCCGTGGCGGCAAGTAAGCAATTAGCATCACGCCCTGATAACGAAACATTGTTGCGCCTGTACAGTTTATACAAACAAGCGACCGCAGGTGACATAGGTGCTGATGATAAACCGGGAATGTTTGATTTTGTAGCCACAGCAAAACATAATGCATGGCTGAAATTAAAAGGCGTAACAGCTGACGATGCTATGAGCCAATATATTGCACTTGTAGAAGAAATACAGGCTAAATAGCCAAATTTAAAATCTTCAATATAAAAACATATTATATGGATGCTAAACGGGTTATAAAAAAAGTTGCGGTTTTGGGTTCCGGCGTAATGGGGAGCCGCATAGCCTGCCACTTTGCAAACATCGGGGTGCAGGTACTGTTGCTGGATATTGTGCCAAAAGATGCACCGCAGGGTGATAAAAAGGCAAGGAATAAAATAGTGAACGACGCCCTTGATTTTGCTTTAAAATCAAATCCTTCGCCGGTCTATTTTAAAGCCTTTGCCAAAAGGATCACAACCGGGAATTTTGATGATGACATGGCGAAAATTGCGGAATGTGACTGGGTGATTGAAGTGGTGGTTGAACGCCTGGACATCAAACAAAAGGTATTTGAAAACGTTGAAAAGTTCCGCAAACCGGGAACATTGATTACCTCCAATACATCGGGCATCCCGATACACCTGATGGCCGAAGGGCGCAGCGATGATTTTAAAAAGCATTTCTGCGGGAGCCATTTCTTTAATCCGCCGCGCTATTTAAAATTGCTGGAGATTATTCCCACAAAAGACACTTTGCCGGGCGTAGTTGATTTCCTAATGGAATTTGGTGAAAAATTCCTCGGAAAAACTACGGTGCTGGCTAAAGATACCGCCGCATTTATTGGCAACCGCATCGGTGTGTTCAGCATCATGAGCATTTTGCATTATGTGGAAAAAACAGGAATGACTGTTGAGGAAGTTGATAAACTAACAGGTCCGGTTATAGGCCACCCGAAATCGGCGACCTTCCGTACCAACGATGTGGTGGGCCTGGATACGATGGTACATGTGGCCAACGGCCTTTATGAAAATGCGCCCAATGATGAAGCAAGGGAATTATTTAAAATACCCTCATTTGTAGATGGGATGGTTAAAAATAACTGGCTTGGCAGTAAGACCAACCAGGGGTTTTATAAAAAAGAAAAAGCAAACGGGGCAAATCAATTTTTTGCGCTCGACCTGAAAACGCTGGAGTACAAACCATCGCAAAAAGTGAAATTCGCCTCGCTTGAAACCACAAAAGCGGTAGATAACCTGAGAGACAGGCTTAAAATACTTTTTGCAGCCAAAGATAAAGCCGGTGATTTTTACCGCGATACATTTTACCAGCTTTTCGCATATTCAAGCAACCGTATTCCCGAAATTTCGGACGAACTATTTAAAATAGATGCGGCCGTTAATGCCGGCTTTGGCTGGGAGATGGGGCCTTTTGAAAAATGGGATGCCCTGGGTGCAGAAGATACAGTGAAGGCAATGGAAGCAGCCGGTAGTAAACCAGCGCGATGGGTTTATGATATGCTGGCATCCGGCATCAAAAGTTTCTACAAAATTGAGAACGGTAAAAAACTTTACTACGACATCCCATCCAAAACCTACAAAATAATTCCGGGTACCGAGAATTTTATATTGCTTGATAATATTCGTCCGTCACATACTGTATGGAAAAACAGCGGGACAACCATCACCGACATAGGCGATGGTATCCTTAACCTCGAATTTCATACCAAAATGAATACCATAGGCGGGGAGGTAATAGAGGGGATTAATAAGGCCATTACCCTTGCCGAAGCAGGCTATAAAGGTTTGGTTATCTCCAATGAAGGTGCAAACTTTAGTGCGGGCGCAAATGTGGGTATGATATTTATGATGGCCGTTGAGCAGGAATTTGATGAACTGAATATGGTTATCAAGGCATTTCAAAATACCATGATGCGGATAAGGTATTCATCTATCCCTGTTATTGTTGCGCCGCACCAGATGGCATTGGGCGGTGGTTGCGAAATGTGCCTGCACGCCGATAAAGTAGTGGCCCATGCCGAATTGTACATGGGCCTGGTGGAGTTTGGCGTTGGTTTGATACCTGGCGGCGGCGGCACCAAGGAATTTGCACTGCGTCTTTCAGACGAGTTGCAGGACGGAGATGTTGAAGTAAATAATTACAGGGACAGGTTTTTAACCATCGGGCAGGCAAAGGTTTCAACTTCTGCTTACGAGGCATTTGAGTTTGGCTATCTGAAAAAAGGCAGGGACGTTGTTGTGGTTTCGCGCAACAGGCTACTGGCCGAAGCAAAACAACACTGCCTGCAAATGGCTGATGAAGGTTATATACAACCCATTCCGAGAACTGATATCAGGGTGCTTGGTAAGCAGGCGCTTGGTTTGGGCTACGTAGGCGCAAATACCATGTACAGCGGCAATTACATCAGCGAACATGATGTGAAGATTTCGCAGAAACTGGCTTATGTACTTGCAGGGGGCGATCTTTCGCAGCCGTCGCTTGTTAGTGAGGATTACCTGCTGGGTTTGGAGCGGGAGGCTTTTGTTTCGCTTTGCACCGAAAAGAAAACGCTTGAAAGGATACAATCTATTTTAACAGGCGGAAAAGTGTTGAGGAATTAGGCCTCACCCTGCCCTCTCCAAAGGAGAGGGTTCAAAAAAAAAGGTAATAAAGAGCGCAGCTAAAGTCCTCTCCTTTGGAGAGGATTTAGGTGAGGCGAAATAGCAAGCAAAGCCTCACCCTGCCTTCTCCAAAGGAGATGGCTCTAAAAAAAAGTAATAGAGAGCGCAGTTAAAGTCTCCCCAACCGGGGGAGATTTAGAGGGGGCTTATACGTAATTTAAAAATCTAAAATATGAACGCATATATAGTGGCCGCGAGCCGCAGCGCAGTCGGGAAAGCTACCCGTGGCAGTTTCAGGTTTACAAGACCTGATAGCCTGGCGGCTGATGTTATCAAACACCTGCTGTCAACAGTGCCCAATGTTGATAAGGAGCAGATAGATGATGTAATTGTGGGTAATGCTACGCCTGAAGCAGAACAGGGCCTGAATGTGGGGCGCCTGATCTCTTTGATGGCTCTTGATACCGATAAAGTGCCGGGCGTGACGGTAAACCGTTACTGTGCTTCCGGTTTGGAAACGATAGCCATCGCATCGGCAAAGATACACAGCGGGATAGCCGATTGTATTATTGCGGGTGGTGTGGAAAGCATGAGCCTGCTGCCTATGGGCGGCTGGCGTGTTGTACCGAATGCAGATGTTGCCCTTACAAATCCTGATTATTATTGGGGGATGGGGCTTACAGCAGAGGCTGTTGCAAAGGAATACAAGGTTGGCCGCGAAGAACAGGATCAGTTTGCATTTAATTCGCATAAAAAAGCTATTAATGCCATTAATGGCGGTATCTTTAAAGATGAGATTGTCCCTGTAAATATTGTTGAAACTTATGTTGACGAAAGCGGGAAGAAGAAAAAGCGGGAATTTAAGATGGATACTGACGAGGGACCGCGTGCTGATACATCAGTTGAGGCATTGGGAAAACTTAAACCTGTTTTTGATGCCAAAGGTGTGGTAACTGCAGGCAATTCTTCGCAAACCAGCGACGGCGCAGCATTTGTAATGGTGGTGAGTGAACGTTTTTTAAAAGCAAATAACCTGAAACCTATTGCAAGGCTGGTTAATTATGCCGTTGCAGGCGTACCGCCGCGCATTATGGGCATTGGCCCGCTGGTAGCCATTCCCAAAGTGCTGAAACAAGCCGGAATGAAACAGCAGGACTTAGATCTTATTGAACTGAACGAAGCATTTGCTTCGCAATCAATAGCAGTAATAAAAGGACTGGGACTTGATCCGGAAATTATAAATGTAAACGGCGGTGCCATTGCTTTAGGTCATCCGCTGGGTTGTACCGGGGCTAAACTATCAGTGCAGTTGTTCAATGAACTGAAACGGCGCGATAAAAAATATGGCATGGTAACCATGTGTGTTGGGACTGGTCAGGGTGCTGCAGGTATTTTTGAATTGTTGTAGGTTAAAGCAAAAATTAGTAATAAATTCATCGGGAATTACCGGGGTCTAATTCAAAGCTAACCGCCGTTACCATGCGTTCCGATGGAACGCCCAGGCGTTAGATTTTTTTTCTGCCAACGAGACCCTACGGGATGTTCATGCGATAAAAACATCCCGTAGGGATGTCTCGTTGGTAGTAAAATGTAAAAAACGTCGTTACGTTCCGTTAGGAACGTTTGGTAACGGCGCGTAGATTTGAATTAGACCCAATTGCCTGGGCGGATATAGCTGGCGTTATGCAGGTAATTGCGAAAAGTGTTTTAGGTATCATGGAAACTATTTAATATACTATTATAGGCATGGAAAAAGGGACAAGATTGTTTGATTGTATCGCAACCCAGGCTAACGAACCACTGGCAGATTTGCTTAATGCCAAGGTGAATGGGGCATGGAAACCATACAGTACCGGTGAGGTGCACGAGATGGTTTACAAGCTGGCCCAGGCATTACTTGAATTTGGGGTCTCAACTGGCGATGGCACCGTAGAAGGACGTGATAAAATAGGATTGATCAGTCCCGGCAGACCGGAATGGCTGATTACCGACCTGGCGGTTCAGTTAACAGGCGCGGTGCTGGTCCCTTTGTATCCAAATTCAGGCATCAAAGAAATAGAACAAATTCTTAATGAGGCCGAAGTTAAATATATGTTTGTCAGCAGCAGTGATCTGTATGACAAGATAAAACAGGTTCAGGCAAAAATTCCTTCGCTAAAGGGGATTTTTACTTTTGATTCCGTTGAAGGCGCTACCCACTGGACAGACTTGCTCAAACCTTTAGCCCCGGATTTTCACCCCAAAATTACGGCTATATGCGATAATATCACCGAACAGGATATAGCGACTATTATCTACACATCCGGAACTACAGGCAGACCTAAAGGGGTTATGCTTACCCATAAAAATATCTACAGCAATGTAAAGGCTTCCGGTGACATACTTGCCCTGATCCCACTGGATCAGAAACGCGCCCTGAGCTTTTTACCCCCTAACCATATTTTCGAAAAAACGGTGGTTTATACTTACCTGTTTTATGGTTTTTCTATTTTTTTCGCCGAAAACATGGAAACTATCGGTCCTAATCTGAAAGAAGTAAAGCCTTATCTTTTCACGGCCGTACCAAGGGTGCTTGAAAAAGTATTCGAGAAAATTATTATTGAGGGGCAGAAATTATCAGGCATAAAAAGAAAGATATTTTTATGGTCGATAAAAATTGCCGATCATTTTGAAATTCATAACCAGAGTTTAGGTTATAAAATAAAATTGGCAATTGCCGATAAGCTGGTTTACAGCAAATGGCGTAACGCGATAGGCGGCAACGTAAAAGCCATAGTGGTAGGGAGTTCAGCTACACCAATAAGGCTTGAAAGGATTTTTACAGCCGCCGGTATTGTTATTTTGGAAGGCTATGGGCTTACTGAAACTTCGCCCGTGGTTGCTGTTAACCATTACCAGAAAAATTTAAGAAAATTTGGGACCGTTGGCCCCTTACTGGATGGGGTACAGGTTAAGATTGCTGCCGACGGCGAAATTCTTTGCAAAGGCCCCAATGTAATGGCAGGCTACTATAAAAACCCGGAACTTACGGCGGAGGTAATGGAAGACGGGTGGTTCCATACAGGGGATATCGGGGTGCTGGACAAGGATAATTTTCTTAAAATCACCGACCGCAAAAAGGAGATATTTAAAACTTCCGGCGGAAAATATGTCGCCCCCTTGCCTATTGAAAATAAGATGAAGGAAAATTACTTCATTGAGCAAATGATTGTGGTCGGTGCTGACAGGAAATTTGTTGGCGCGCTGATTGTGCCATCTTATGCCAACCTGTTGCCCTGGTGCAAAAAGAATGATATTGCAGTTACTTCAAATAGCCAGGTTATAAAAGATAGCAAGGTACTGGCGCTTTACCAATCTATCATTGACACCTATAACCCGGAATTTAGCCATGTGGAGCAGGTGAAAAAGATAACCTTGCTGCCCAATGAATGGTCGATTGACAGCGGAGAACTTACGCCAACCGGGAAAATGAAACGGAAAGTTATTACAGAAAAATATTCGTCACAGATAGACAAAATGTATGGCGGAGAAGTTGGTGAAAGCCGAATTAGCAAATAGAAAAATGTCAAAATAATAGTGATCATAATTTATTAACCTTTAAAATAAAAATAATTTAACTTAAACCTTCAAAATGGCAAAACTAATAGAAGTAGAAGAAAGAGATATTAACTACATATTTGGGAAAAGCAAACCCTATAGTCTTGACGTATATCAGCGAGATTATCGCTGGAATGATGATGAAAAGGATTATAAAATAGTAACACAACTACTTATAGA
>JBIOHE010000049.1:0-18586 GCA_044448725.1 Sphingobacteriales bacterium
AAGTTATACTTATTTCTATCATTCGCTCTGCTAAACTTAACAGTTGCTGCACAAAACAGATTTATTACAGGCAGGGTCACCTCAGATGATAACCCGCTTGAGTTTGTAACAGTATTTATTAAAGGCAGCAAATTTGGCACTATCACCTCAAAAGATGGCGATTATAGGATTGCATGCTCACAGAAAGATACATGCGAAATTGTTGCTTCGCTTATAGGTTATAAAACACGGCATCTCAAAGTGCATATTAACGGCAATGTCACAACGTTAAATATTGTCCTTGAAAAAGATGCTGCTGAACTCAGAGAGGTTATTGTTACCGGCGTTTCCAAAGCGACATTGATAAGAGAAAACCCATTAGCGATCGAAGCGGTATCGCCAAAACAAATCGATGCATCGAATGAAAATAACGTAATAGATGCTATCGCCAAAAATGCGCCCGGCCTTCAAACAGTAAAAACAGGTCCAAATGTGTCCAAGCCTTTTATCAACGGCTTAGGTTATAACCGGGTGCTGACACTGTATGACGGACTTCGTGTAGAAACACAGCAGTGGGGTGATGAACATGGTGTTCCTGAAGATGATTATATTATAGAACGGGCCGAGGTTGTAAAAGGGCCGGCAAGTTTAATGTATGGTTCAGATGCCATTGCAGGCGTGTTAAGCTTATTTCCTAAACTTCCGAAAGATACGGACCGGCTTATCCATGGACGGTTTTTATCAGAATACCAAACCAATAATGGTTTGATAGGTAACAGCCTGATTCTTTCATCCGGTAATCCACATTGGGCCTGGGCCTTGCGTGGTTCAGAACGGATTGCAAGGAATTATACCGATCCGGTAGATGGCAGCGTATATAATACAGGATTTAAAGTGGCCAATGCTTCTGCCTTTCTGGGTTATCGCAGCGAAAAGGGTTATTCTCACTTTAACGCTACTTTTTATGACAACCGCCAGGGTATCCCTGATGGCAGCAGGGACTCGCTCAGCCGCAAATTCACCTATCAGATTTATGAGGCTCCGGGTGAAAATACCATTGAACCATCTGTGGACAACGTTAAGGCAAGGCCATTAGTACCGGATAATCTACTTAACTCGTATGCAATAAGCCCTTTGTCACAACGTATCCAGGATTACCGCCTGTATTCGGATAATTTCTATAAGCCCGGACAAGGTGATATAAAAGCTTCTTTGGGGTTCGAACAAAATACCCGAAGGGAATTTGACCATCCGACTGACCCTGGACAGGCTGGTTTATACGTTCGTTTAAATACTATAAACTACGGATTACGCTACAATTTGCCCTCCCTTTTTAATATAGAACCATCCTTTGGTGTGAATGGAATGTATCAAAATAATACAAACCTGAATGCCACTGATTTTCCTATACCTACCTACCATCTATTTGATGCGGGAGGATATTTATACGCTAAGTGGAAATATGACAGATGGACCGTAGCAGGTGGCTTGCGATACGACCGCCGGAATGAAAACGGGGACGCTATGTATATTAAACCTGATCCTTCCACAGGGTTTTACAGACAGGTTGCTTTAAATGATTCAGCAGGGGGCATCCGTCAGTTTCAATCATTCCATCTGAATTTCCAGGGAATATCGGGCAGCATAGGTACTACTTACGAATTGAACGACCAAATTAGTCTTAAAGCGAATATCGCAAGAGGCTACCGTTCGCCCAATATTACCGAAATTGCATCTAATGGCCTTGACCCGGGCGCGCACATTGTGTATGAAGGTAACCTTAACTTTAAGCCTGAATTCAGTTTACAGGAGGATGCAGGTATCATAGGGGCATTCACAAACGTCTTTTTCAGCCTGAGCACTTTTAATAACTATATACAAAATTACATCTATGAGGCCCAAAAAACAGACAAAAATGGCAACCCTGTTGTGGTGGTGCCCGGTAATAAAACCTTTCAATACCAGCAGACTAATGCGCAGTTATATGGAATAAATGCTACCCTCAATATCCATCCGGAGGCCTGGAAGGCATTCCATTTTGACAATGCTTTTTCCGTAGTTTACGGCTATAATCTTAACCCTAAATATAAGGATGCAGGTATAAACGGCGAATACCTGCCTTTTATTCCCCCGCCACGGTGGTTAAGCAGTTTCAACTATGATCTTCCCGGAAAAGGGGAAATAATTCGATTGGTCACTTTCAAAGTGGAAGCGGACTGTAACCTGGCACAAGACCGCTATTTGGGCTTATATAACACCGAAACCGCGACACCCGCTTATACTTTGTTAGATGCATCAATCAACACAGAAATCAACTACAGCAAAAATCATGTGATGCAATTTCAGGTGGCGGTCAATAATATATTCGATACTGCTTATCAATCGCATTTAAGCAGGCTGCAGTATTTTGAGTATTATACGGCGTCTCCTAACGAACATGCGGGTATCTACAATATGGGCAGGAATATTTGTTTTAAATTGATTATCCCTTTTGGTATTGAAAGAAAATAAAACTAAAGAAGCAAACGATGATAGCTATATTCGATAACGATATGAAACTCTTTTTAACCTTAATATTATCGCTATGCTTTACCAATGTTGCAATTGGACAAAAAGCATTAAATGATAACGCGGGCGAAAAGGAGCCTGTCGCTGTCGGTGAACTTGGCGGCGCTGTTTCCTGGAATCCCGGCAGCGGTAAATCAAGTTTCGGTTATAGCATTGCAGCCGAGGTTACGCCAATAGAAAACTGGCTGGAACTTGAATTAGGGGTTAGCCCAACTTATGGTGCTCACTCAAGGGAATGGGGTGCAGACCTTTTGTTCAAAAAACCCTGGACATTCTCCTCCAAAGTTGAGTTTATGTTCGGAGTTGGTGTGACAAGGTCTCATGCGAGCGACTATGGGGTGACAACCAACTCCATGGGCGGCGAAATCGCTTTAGATTTCATGTTTTGGCCGGCCCTCAAACATCAATTCGGCTGGTATCTTGAACCGGCTTATGAGTACGGTTTTGGCCAAAATCATGAACGATCTGTCGGCATGAGTGCTGGCTTGCTGATTGCGATTCCATAAGCCTTTTAAGAGGAAACCGCCGCTATTTGTTATATAAAACATAAGCTGCTGTAGCCGGAATGGTTATGGTACCTGTTATCCCTGTTTTTATCCCTCTTTCATTAATAGTATTTTCATCGGCCGCCAATACCCAGCTGCCTGCCGGTATTTTGAAGGTTTTTCCGGCGGCATTCCCGTTTAAAATCACAAGAATATTTTTCCAGCTGTCGCCATTGGCATTATTACTGGTCTGGTATGCGATCAGTCCGGTAACGCCGGTTTCTAAAAACCGCAAATCAGCTACGATCATTTGGGTTGAGGGCATCCTGAATGCAGGGTGGTTTTTCCGTAAGGCTATCAGGCCCTTATAATATTCAAATACGGCTTTGTACCTGGTTTTACGGCTCCAGTCAATCTGGTTGATGGAATCGGGGGACACAAAAGAATTGGCAATGCCTTGTTTTGTGCGCAACAATTCGGCCCCTGCATGCAAAAATGAAACTCCCTGCGATGTTAGCACCGTTGCAGCAGCCAGCTTATCCATTTTTATCAGATCTGCTTCGCTTGCACCGGGGTTTGAAATTTTAAGCCTGTCGAATAAAGTATTATCATCATGGCAGGATACATAAGTAATAGCTTCATACGGTTCGGCTGCCCAGGGTACTTTTGAATAATTAACAGCCAGATCATTAACCTGCGGGTTGGGTGTAGCGGCCACAATGCCGAATTTCACACTTTCAACCATTGTTGCATTACCGCTTACAAAGCCTTTTTCTTTTATATCGCTCCAGCCGCCTTTTAACCCGTCCCTGAAATCATCGCCAAAAACAGCGATCTTATTTAGCTTTGAAACATTCTTTTTTACAGCCCTTAAGGCTTCGGGCAATGGGCTGTTGCCTGCTGTCCATCCTTCGCCGTAAATAAATATAGTCGGATCAATTTTATGCAGCGTATCGCTGATCATGTTCATTGTTGTAATATCATGCACGCCCATCAAATCAAACCTGAAACCATCCAGATGGTATTCTTTTGCCCAATAAACAACAGACTCGATCATAAACTTGCGGGCCATCGGCATTTCCGAGGCAACTTCGTTGTTGCAGCCGGTAGCATTTGAGTAGGAACCGTCCGGGTTATGCCGGTAAAAATAGCCCGGCGCAAACTGGCTGAAATTTGAGCCTTTAATATCGCTGGTATGGTTATAAACCACATCCAGTATCACCCTCAGTCCGTTTTTATGCAGGGTTTGCACCATTTTTTTAAACTCCTTTATCCGCACATTGCCATCATAAGGATTTGTGGCATAGCTTCCCTCGGGGACATTATAATTTAAAGGGTCATAGCCCCAGTTGTATTGATTTGCACCCGGTTTCGTTTCATCAACCGAATTGAAATCAAAACAAGGCAGCAGGTGTACGTGCGTTACGCCAAGCTGTTTAATATGGTCAAGCCCGGTAGGTTCGCCATCGGAGGTTTTTGTGCCGGTTTCGGTCAGGCCCAAATACTTGCCTTTTTGCGCTATGCCCGAATTTGGGCTCATAGAAACATCGCGGATATGCAATTCGTAAATAATAATATCATTGAAGCTTTTAAGCTGTGGCTTTTCATCGTTCTCCCAGTTTTCGGGGTTGGTTGAAGGCATATCGGCCACCATGCCACGTTTTCCGTTAACGCCAACCGCTTTTGCATAAATATCCGGGCATTCTGAAAGCCATGCACCATCCTGCATCACCCGGAAGGTGTAATATTTATTTTTCAGGTCCCTGTTTATTGATGTAGTCCAAAGTCCATTGGCCCCTTTTTCCATGCTGAAGGCGCCCGTGGCCTGGCCGCCATCGCCTGCCCCATATAAGCGCAAGGTTACCTGTGAAGCCTTTGGCGCCCAAACTTTAAAGTCGGTTTTTGAAGGTGAATAGGTAACACCGAGATCGTTACCGGAATATACCGGGTAAGCATCAAACGGCCCCGTTGATTGGGCAAGCCCTTCGGATGTAAGCATGGTTATAAATACGATGGTTAAAATAAAATTGAAATTTTTCATAATCGGTTAATCGGGGTTGCCCGATGGCGTTAAAATGGCGTATAAATATAGCGTAAATTGAGCGATGTGCTAAAATTTAATCAGCTTCGGCTAATTTGCTGCTATTAAAATCTGCTTTTCATAGGAACATTTGGTCGGTTTTGTAAGAGGGTTTACAACGAAAAAAAATGGCACAGGGCTTGGATTGTACAACTGCAGAACAATTATTGAAAGCCATGCCGGTTCATTGGAAATAAAAAGTCCCGGGCCCGGCCTTGGCGCCGTTTCTGTGATCAGGTTTGCTATGTAAATTAATGCCTTTCGCCCAACCGGCCCGTTCGTTAAAACAACTCCTTTAGTAACAAGCCAAAGGATTTTTTTAACCCTGTATTTGTCAATAAACAATTATGCGCAATATTGATGTATTATCGGGTATTTGATTGCACGCGTTGTAAAAAGGATAAGATATCCTGCCTAAAAAATTTCATGCACCCGCTGTAGCATTTCCAAGGTCGTATGCGTAATATGTAATATTAATTATAAGTTTGTTTTAAAATAACCATAACAATGAAGCCCTGTAAAGTTTTTTCAAGCAGCATATTGTTATTTACCGCTGCTACATGTTTACCGGTATTGCTGCTGTCATCATGTATGAAGACGCCTGTTAATACATATTATAATTCGCCCGAAGCGGCAATGAGCTTTATCCAGGCCAGCCCGGATGAAGTACCTTTAGACCTTTTTATAAGCGACTTTCGGGTTAATCAGGTACCTGTGAATTACGGAAACAACTCCGGTTACTTTAGCATAAATGCAGGTACAAATTCTGTGTCTCTTTTTGCGGATGCTACCCGGAAATCAATCCTTTCAGACACTATTAATTTTGTCAAAAACACAACTTACTCTGTGTTCCTCGTAAACAAAGTAAGCCAGCCGCAGCTGTTTATGCTGACCGATACCCTCATCAGCCCGACAGCAGGCAATGCTTCCCTGCGTTTTGTGAACCTTAGCCCCGATGCACAGGCCGTTGATCTTGTTGTAAAAAGCGGCGCAACATTGGTTTCTAACAGGTCATTTAAAGGGTTTTCCTCTTTTGCGCCAATTACAGGCAACACGTATTATACTTTCGAAGTACACCAGGCAGGGACTGCAACTGTACTGGCAACCCTTAGTAATGTGAAAATAGATGCAGGTTATGTTTATACAATATGGTTTCATGGACTTGCCGCCGGCACTACAGCTACCGATCAGCTAAGCGTTGATATTATTAATAATGCCTATTTTTTGTAAAAAGGCTAATATAATTTTACGAACAGCTATTTCACACGTTCCACATATTCTCCGGTGCGCGTATCTACTTTTATCTTATCGCCCACATTTACAAAAAGCGGTACTTTTATTTCGATGCCATTTTCTGTTGTTGCAGTTTTAAGCGCGCCCGAAGAGGTGTCGCCTTTAACAGCAGGCTCGGCATAAGTAATTTCTAATTCTACAAAGTTTGGCGCCTGGGCCATAATAGGTTCTTCACTTTCAAACGAAACTATTACGCTCATACCTTCCTTCAGGAATTTTGCAGAGGGGCCAAATAATGATTTTGGGATGTTATGCTGATCGTAAGTGGTATTATCCATAATCACCATATAGTCACCTTCCTGGTACAGGTACTGAAAATCATTGGTTTCTACGCGGCAAATTTCAACCTGCTCGTCGGTGGCTAATCGGGCCTCTACAATTTTTCCGGTTTTTATGTTGCGGAATTTATCCAGATAGAATGCCCCACCCTTGCCTGGTGTACGATGCAGCACTTCGGTAACGCTTACCAGTTCGCCGTTAAAACGTAATATATTGCCTACTTTAATTTCAGATGCCTTTGCCATGAGAATGCGCTTGTAAATTTTGAGGGCAAAGATATATTAAGTTATGGTAAACCATGGCTAAAAAAACTTTCACCTTCAAAAACTTGTATTATTTGTTTAAATTTCGCAGATGGCAAATGACGAATCGCGGCTGGATGTTCCTTCGCGAAAGAAATTCTTTTATCCGGTTAATGACGAACTGAGCGCTTACCTCGCAAAATACAACAGGTACCGTAAATTGGGTGTGCAGTACTCCGACCTGTTAAGGTTTCAGCACAGTGTTCCCCTGCGCGATAAAAATGGAAAAGACACACTCTGGCAAACCGTTTATTACGACGCTGCCGAAATGAAGGAGCTTTTCCCTGCCCTTACCGCTATTTATGCCTTAATAAATGCCTCGGGTTTCCCGGAAGTGGTTGAACAACTGAAAATAGCACAGATAGACTATTGTGTTTTTGGCAATTCAAAACCTTTCAGGGTGCGCATCATCAATAAACTGAATGATAACTACGATCATTTTTATGTGAAAGTTGCCGATGCCTCGCGCATATACGGACTGGAGCTTGAGCATCTTCTTTCACCAAACCGTATCGGCTATTTAACGGACGGCGCTACCATCATTGAAGATCATATTATTGGCGTGCCCGGCGATACTTTCATCAAAGAACGCCTGAGTACCTCGAAGTTTAACCAGGTGAGGATATGCAAGGAGTTTGTAAAGTTTAACGAGCGCTGTTTTATCCGTTTGCTGGGCGATATGCGGTCGTACAATTATGTGGCGCATATAACGCCCGATATTGAAGGCAGCCAGTACCGCATAAGGGCCATTGATTTCGATCAGCAATCGTACGAGGGGCGGCGGCAGTTTTATATGCCGCAATATTTTAAGGAGAACAACACCCTGGTAACCCTGTGTATGAAACACATGGACAAATATGCCATGCGACAGTACCAGGAGGAGGAGCGCAGTCTGATCAATAACCGGATAAAACTGAGTCGTTTACGCCTGGTTGATATGCTGACCTGCATGAAAAGCGATGTGGTTTCGCCACAGGCAAAAGTAGATCAGCTGGCTGCCGACCTGGCCGATTTCCATAAGGAACCAGCCTTTAAAGCCTGTAAAACAATGGGAGAGCTGGTTATTGAACAATTAAATGTTTATACTTTTTTATAGACAACATTGTATGGTTTGGCGGGCTTTTCCGGCCGGATGCCGCCCTTTGCACCCGGGAACGCAGGGTATCGGCGCCGCCGGTTTTCCAGGCCATTCCACACAGATCCCGCCGGCAAAAAGAGGATGCAGCGAAATTGAATATCAACCTGAGACAATACGTAAATTAAAAGAAGTTACGCATTAATCTGTTTAATTCTTTTTTATAAAAACAAAATCACCGCCCTGGTCGCCCGACTCCCTGATTTCACCAAACTGTGGCACCTGTCCATTGGGGCTGTTATTGATTACTGCAGCCCTGAAACTCGCGAATAGCTGTTCGGATGGCAAAAACTTATCGGTGTTCTGGTTAAGCCGCATTACAAGATATTGCATAAATACGCTTTTATCCGGCACTTCTTTCATGGTACCGCTCGTCATCGCCTTTCGGCTGGGTAATTTGTATAATTCCTGGATATCTTTCGGCGCCAGGTCAATGGAGCGGCTTTTAAAAATACTTCCCGAAAAACAAGCGTCGCTTATCAATAGCGTATGCTTTGATTTTATGGCGGTGATGTAATCTATCATGTCGGCATTTGATATCCAGGTGTCCCTTCGCAGCCTGATTGCGTCTGCCGGGAACCAGTAACCCTGAAGACGGTTCTCATCATACAGGCCATGCCCTGCATAAAATATCAGTAAATTATCTTCTTCTTTTACCACGCCGGCTATATTGTCAAGAGCTTTAAACAACCCGGCCCGGGTAGGGTTCTTTAGTACAGTTACATTTTCGGGCAAAAAGGTATAATTACTGGTGAGCGCCTGCGATAAATTATTGGCATCACTTATTGGCCCCTCCAAACTTGGAATGGTTTGGTCCTGGTAATCCTGCACACCGATCAGCAGCGCGTAAAATTTACCCTGAGATGCTACCTGGTTGATATTAGTCTGCTCAATTTGCGATACTCCATTGCGCACAACGTGAAAAGTATAACTGCCCTTTTTCATATTCATGTTCATTGCAACAACCATAAGCGGGTTTTCACCAAGGGACATAGGTACATCGGCAGTAAAATTTCCATTGGCGTCAACAGTCGCCTGAATATCATTTACAACTACAGAAAATATACCGCTTGGGTCTTTGGCAATACCGGCCACATGCAGTACATTGCTGCTCTGCACTACTTTTAAGCCACGCGTAACTTCGGGCGAAGTAATGTATATTTTAGGAATAGAAACCGTATCGGTGTTGGTAATTATACTCTTTTTATCAAGGTACCCAAAAGTAAGGGAAGTAAACCCTATATCCTGGCTTTGGGTTACCGACACCCCAAACTGGTGCCCGGCGAAATTGATTTCAGGATAGGTATCCACCTGCTGGTCGTTTACATAAAAATGGAGCTGTCCGTTTTTGTGTTCAATCCCCAGCTTGTTTTTTGCATTATCCCCTTTATTTACCGCATCGGTAGCTGTAAAGGTAACTATGGTTTTAAAATCATTGTTTTCGGTATAGCCGATATAATAATAACCGGACGCGGCTATCCAAAAATGGTACTGACGGGCGCTGTCAACGCCAAAATCAAGCCCGTAACCATAATTTTGAACACCGGCATAATGTATGGCTTCGGTCTCCAGTAAAAAGTTACGGCGCATATCCACAAATGTTTTGGGTGCGGTTACCGAACCTGTGTACCATTTTTTTGCCGTCCGTGATATTTTAAACACGCCGCCGCCGAGGCTTGTTGAAGCCGAGTCGGTTGATTTCAGCGCCCATTGGTTTTCATCGTCTGCATAAAAGTTAGTATGATAGGCAAGCTCTGCAATGGATGCATTAACAGGATTGTTTACCACAACCTTAACCGGATTATCAAGATAACTTACCGTTAAATAATCAAAAGCGGCGGTTTGGCCCATTTCCACAATAAAACCAATTTCATTGCCAAATGGCTGTACAACAGGCGTTTGCGTTACCTGCTGGTCGTTGACTATAAGCGACAACTGGTCGCCCCTTTTTTCTATCCTTAGTTTATTTGACACATTATCTCCGGTTTTTATGGCCGTTGATGCTGTCCAGGCAATAATCGCTTTATAAGTTCCACCATCTTTTTTGCAAAAAGTATAGCTGCCGTTGGCTGATATTCCAAAATAGTAAAAGTTGGAAACATCCTTGCCGCCGAACGCCAGCCCCATAGGATATTGATCGGTTCCGGAAATGTGGGTGACAATGGTTTCAATACTATAATTCCGGTTGCCCTCAACCGGGATGGTCGTGCCACGGTATGAATAGCTGGTCTTTTTATGCGTCAGGTAGTATTTTCCTCCATCAAGCTTTTCGGTAGTATATTCCCCATCATAATTTTCCCATTTTGATTGACCGGGAACAAAATTGTCATGAAAAACAAGCAAAGAATTGTCAAGATAACTTACTGTTAAGTAATCAAAAGAGGCCGATTCGGCTTGCTCAACAATAAAACCAATTTCATTTCCATACGGCTGTATCGCCGGGTTTTGGGCAACCTGCTGGTCGTTGATAAACAAGTATAGCTGGTCCCCCTTTTTTTCAATCCGTAATTTATTGGGAACATTATCACCTGTTTTAATTGCGTTTGATGCAGTCCATGCAATAATGGATTTGTAACCACCCTGTTCTTTCTTGCTTAACATGTAACTGCCGTTTGCAGATATGGCAAAAGAATAAAGGTTTGAAACATCGCTTGCGCCAAATGCCAGGCCGATTGGGTATTGGTCGGTTCCGGAAAGGTGGGTAACTACTGTTTCGATGCTATAATTCCTGTTTTCGTCAACAGGTATAGCAACCCCGCGGTAGGAGTAGCTGTTCTTTTTTTGGGTCAGATAATATTTTCCGCCTTCCAGTTTTTCCGTTGTGTACTCGCCATCGAAGTTCTGCCATTTGGATTGCCCCGGAATAAAGCTATCATGGTAAATAAGGGTTTGCGCGCTCAACGACGATGCCAGCGTGATAAAAAAAACTATCAGACCTAACCGTGTGTAAATCTTTTTCATGCTATCTAAGTACAAATTGTTATCCTATTAAGTTGTTCGCGCTATTACTAAAGAGGATTTTTAACCTTTTTAATAAATATAAAATCCCCGCCCTCGTCGCCTGCTTCCCTGATTTCTCCAAATTGAGGCACCTGGAAGGTAGGGCTGTTATTTATAACCGCCGGCCTTAAAATGGAGAATAAAAATTCGGAGGTCATAAATGGGTCTTTATTTTCCTTCAATCGTTTAACCAGGTATTGCATAAAAACGCTTTTGTCAGGCACTTCGTTCATTGTCCCGCTTGTCATCGCTTTTCGACTGGGTAAGTTGTATAGCTGCTGGATATCCCTTGGCATTAATTCAACAGACCTGCTTTTAAAAATGCTGCCCGAAAAGCAGGCGTCACTTATTAATAAGGTATGCTTTGATTTTATTTCAGTGATATATCCAAGCAGATCGGAATTTGATATCCATGTAACCTTTTTATCCCTTACTGCATCTGCCGGAAACCAAAAACCCTGCAAACTCTTGTTATCATATAAACCATGCCCGCCATAAAATATCAACAAATTATCTTCACTTTTAACTTTTCCGGAAAGAGAATCAAGCGCATCGAATAATGCTTCTTTTGTGGGATTTTTTAGCACTTTAATATTTTCAGGTAAAAATGTATAATTAGCAACAAGCACTTGCGACAAGCTGTCCGCATCGTTGACCGGACCCTCAAGCGTTGGTATCCGCTGGTCGCGATAATCCTGAACCCCAATCAACAGGGCATAAAATTTCCCCTGTGATGCACTCTGGCTGATACTTGTTTGCTCAACTGCCGATATGCTGCTCCGTGCCACATGGAAAGTGTAAGTGCCTTTAGTCATATTCATGTTCAACACAGTTACTCTTAGCGGATTGTCACCAAGAGCCATTGGTATTTCTGCTGTGAAATTCCCTAAGGAATCAACCGACGCCGAAACATCATTTACCCTTACCGAAAATATGCCGGCGGGGTCTTTAGCTACACCAGCTACATGCAACACTTCACTGTTCTGTACAACTCTTAAACCCCGGGTAACTTCGGGAGAGGTAATGTAAATTTTAGGTATTGAAAACGTATCTTTTTTAATTATTGGCTCCGGTTTATCAAGGTAACCAAAAGTAAGATAATCAAATTCAACATCCTGTTTTGAATCTACCGACACTCCGAACTGATGCCCCGAAAAGTTAACGTCGGGGTAGTTATCTACCCGCTGATCGTTGATATAAAAGTATAGCTGCCCGTTTTTATGCTCAATAGCTAATTTATTTTTTGCATCGCCGCGTTTATTAACTGCATCGGTCGGGGTGAACGGCACTATTGGTGTCAGGGAATCAGAATTACTATTTTTGGTGTACCCTATGCAATAGTAACCACCTGGAATAATCCAAAAATGGTATTGACGCAAACTGTCAACAGCAAAATCTAACCCGTAACCATTGTCTTGTTTACCTTTCTTATGTATCGTTTCTGTTTCCAGTAAAAAATCACGGTGCATATTTACATACAACTTTGGGTCGGTAACCCTGCTGGTATATCTGTCGGCTGCGCCTGATATCTTTAACACACCATTCCGCTGCCTTATTAACGCTGAATCAACAGGATTTGATGCCCATTGACTTTGATCGTAGAAATTAAAATCAAAATGATAGGGTGTTTCTATAACTGATGCGCTGAGCGTTTTGTTTGCCGTATCCTTTACTGCTTCAGCATTTGGTTTGTTTACAATAACGTTTGTAATTTCTCCGGTTGTTTTTTTCACAGTATCCTTTGCAGGCTGGTCATTTGGTTTGTTTACAATAACGTTTGTAATTTCTCCGGCTGTTTTTTTCACAGTATCCTTTACCGGCTGATCATTAGGTTTGTTTACTACAACGTTTGTGATTTCTCCGGCTGTTTTTTTCACAGTATCCTTTGCTGGCTGGTCATTCGGTTTGTTTATTATTACCTTTGCAATTTCTCCGGAAGGCTTTTTCAGGGTATCCACCGGTTTGTTTACAATAACTTTTACCACTTCACCAGCTGTTTTTTTCGCGGTATCCTTTACGGGGATATCCACCGGCTTGCTTATAATAACCTGTGCCGTTTCAACAGGTGGTTTATTTACAACAACCTTAGCAATTTCTCCAGTTGTTTTTTTCACCGTATCCTTTGCAGGATTATTCAGATAATTTACAGTTAAATAACCGAAGGCAACTGATTGCGCATTTTCAACGCAAAAACCAATCTGATTTCCCATGGGCACCGGCATCGAAAGCTGAGATACCAGTTGATCATTGATGTACATTTTCAGCAGTCCGTCTGATTTTTCGATGCGCAATTTATTAGGAAGGCCATCCGCTGTTTTAATCAAAGGGGAATACGTCCAATCAATAATGGGTGTTAAAAAGCCCTGTTGCCGTTGGCGTAAGGTGTAACTGCCGCTTGCACTTATCGCAAAATAGTAGTTGTCGTATCTGTCTTTGCTGGCAAATACCAGGCCCATCGAAAACTCGCTTGTTCCTGACACGTGTACAACTTCAGTTTCAATACTATAATTTTTGTTGGTTTCTATTGCGATGCCAAGCGTTTTAAAAGCATTTCCGTTACTTTTTTGCGTCAGCAAATATTTCCCTGCATCAATACTGCCGCTCGTGTTCCCGCTGCTAAAATTTTCCCATTTGGTTTGCCCGGGAATAAAGCTATCCTGGTAAATAAGGGTTTGAGCGTGTAATGACCCAATAGTTATGATGAAAAAAACTATTAAACCTAAGTATGTATAAATTTTCTTCATGTCAACAACTCCTATCTGTGATCCAATTCGACCATGAGTGCTATTACATCTTTTCCGTTACCTTGTGCCTGGAAAGCAATTTGGCCGCCCGCAAATTTTACATTTGCCGGATCAACCAATTTATCACCGAGCACTTTAAATACCCTTTCATTAAAAGAGCCGTCCTGGGTGCCTATTTTTCCTATAATGTCGTTTATATTCAGTTCTGTCCGACTGTACAATACACATAAAAAATCTTTGCCGGGTTTTTCATCAAACTGAATATAATGACTTTCATCCGGTATGGCCACATCATTTTTTTTATAGGTAAGGGCGGCGCTGATGCCATCCTCATAAGGGAAAATTTTTACGATTTGGTTGCTCAGATCGGAACTGATAGCATAAACGTAAGCAGGCTCATTATTTGAAATATAAATGCGAAAGTTAGTACCGGAGGTATAGGCATTGGCCGTTTGATAAATGGTCAGCGGCTCGGGTGTCCGGTTTACCGGCACCACTTTGAGCCCCCTGGTTGAGATCAGTAAATTTGCAGGCATATCCTGGCCTGTGGAAAGCGCCAGTTTTATTGATCCGGAAAGATCGGGCGTGTTTGGTTTCGGATCGGGGAGATCAACAAATTCGTAGGCATATTTCACAAAACGGGCAAAATCAGCATATTTTATCCAGATATAACCTTTATCGCCCCAGGTGTCGCCCCAGCTGTTCTGGATTTCAAAAGCCCCGCCATACAGGTTATCATCATAACTTACTGCGCACATGGCGTGACCGCCATACGAATCCAATGCTTCTTCTGTCGGTTCCCAATATTTATTAGTGGGGTAATCAAATGACGGCGGACAAAGCATTCCAAAAACCACCGGCTTATTTTCCGAGATCGACTTTTTTACAGCTTGTACCTTAATATTTGCCGACGAATTAACATCAAAAAGCCTTGCGTAATCTTTAAGCAAAGAATTTGAAGCTTTCCCTAACAAATCTGTATTTATACCGGGTACGCAAAGTAATGGAATATCGGAATAGTGGACACTCCCTGTACTTTTCATCAAATGAAAGGCAGTCTCAATATTTGAGCCGCCGGTACAAACCTGATCATCAGGCCGCAGCAGCCGGAATAAAAAGGCCGGTGAATAAGCATTGGCTGTTATAGAATCGCGGTTTGTCCAGTTGTATTTTATGGCATCAACCAGTGTGCGCCCGCAATAGGCGGAAGCCCAGGCGGTACAGGTTCCATACTGCCCCTGTGTTTTGGGGTAGGGGGCGAATTTTTTTATAGATGCGCTTGCCGGCATGGTATCCAGCGCCCGTGTAAGCCTCGCCTTTTTAGGCGCACTTGCATACGATGCATCGTTAAAATCAAGCCCCCTGGCGTGGTTTTGAGCGTTTGAAAGGTGGATAGTCGCAAAAAGGAATATAACTATCAGGCTGAGTAATTTAGGGTTTCTCATAATGATATAAGTTTAAGACATATTCCTTGAATTTGCAAGAAAAAACGTAAACAAATATATTATAAGGCACTGGTTTCAATCCAGTTGCCGTCTTCTTTTATTATGCCTATCAGTTCATCAAGTGCATTGGCAGAGTTTATATTCTTCTTTACCGCTTCCTTACCACGGTAAAGGGTAACTTTATCCGTACCCGAGCCTACATAGCCGTAATCGGCATCAGCCATTTCGCCGGGGCCGTTTACTATACAGCCCATTATGCCGATTTTTAAGCCCTTGAGATGACTTGTCCGGCTGCGGATCATTTGGGTGGTGACCATCAGGTCGAACAGGGTACGGCCGCAGCTCGGGCACGAAATATATTCGGTTTTCGATATCCGCGACCGGGTTGCCTGCAAAATACCAAAAGCCGTTGAAGTGATCGTTTTTGTTTCAACTTCCGGCGCATCAATCCAAATCCCATCGCCAAAACCATCAACCAATAAAGCGCCGAGATCGGTAGAGGCGTAGAGTTGAAAATGTGAGTGGTAAGTGGTGAGTGGTGAGTGGTCTTCTTGACCATGGTCCATGGTCCATGGTCCATGGACTTCTTCATTTCTACTTTCGGACTTTCGGACTTTCGGACTTTCGGACTCAAAATCGTATCTTCTCTTTATAATAACCGGTACATCTAATCCTAACTCTTCCATTTTGAAGAAAAATAAACGCTGGTCGGCCATACCATGCAGTGCATCTGTTTCAAGAATAAAGACGAGTGACCGGTCAAATGGGATCGAACCGAAATCTTCGGAATCTATATCGGCAGGTTTTATCCTCACCAGGTTCAATGCTGATGAACGGTCATCAGCCTGAATATATTCCTGCAAAGTGAATACCGGGTGGCAGTTGGTTTTATCAGCCAGTTTTTGCCAGGTAGTATAGTTGTAAAGCTGTTTCAGATTGCCTGGTAAATTGAATGAAGGCAGCTGATCGGCCAGGTAAACAAAATCAACGGATTGCTCGGCCATGTTGTATTTATCCAGCAGAGGTGCATACAAATACCCTGCATCATTTAACACACCTGGGTCTTTTAAATTCTTTTGGGAAAGGTCAATCACCACACGCGGCACAATATGCCCGCCTATGAAGGTGTTGGCTTCGTAGGTATGGCGTTTTTTGTATTCGTATGGTGAGTGAGACGTGCCGTCTTTTTGACCATGGACCATGGACCATGGACCATGGTCTATAGATTTTTTACTTCTTTCCACGTACCTCTCCACCAACGCAATAGCCACGGGCGCTTCGGCTTCGGGTTCTTCAGTAAGGGATACGCGAACTGTATCGCCAAGGCCATCTTCAAGCAATGTGCCTATTCCTACTGCCGATTTGATGCGGCCATCCTCGCCGTCACCGGCTTCGGTTACACCGAGGTGCAGCGGGTAGTTCATACCCTCGGCAACCATGGTTTCCACCAGGAGCCGGTACGCCTGTACCATTACCTGCGGGTTGCTTGATTTCATGCTAATGACCAGGCTGTAGTAGTTCAGTGTTTCGCACATCCGCATAAACTCCATCGCCGACTCTACCATGCCCTGGGGGGTATCGCCATAACGGCTCATGATCCGGTCGCTCAATGAACCATGATTAGTGCCGATACGCATGGCAGTACCATATTCCTTGCAGATTTTTACAAGTGGTGCAAATTTTTGATAGATGCGATCAAGTTCGCCCTGGTATTCAGCATCCGTATAATCTATCTGGTCGAATTTCTTTTTGTCGGCATAATTGCCGGGATTTACACGGACTTTCTCTACAATCCGCGCGGCCACTTCTGCGGCATTGGGGGTAAAGTGAATATCAGCCACCAGCGGAACAGTATAGCCACGCTGGCGTAATTGCTTTTTTATTTCTGCCAGGTTCTTCGCTTCCTTAATGCTTGGCGCGGTGATGCGTACATATTCGCAACCGGCATCCACCATCCTGATCGATTGCTCCACGGTACCGATGGTATCCATGGTATCAGTGGTGGTCATGCTTTGAATGCGGATAGGGTTGTTGCCACCCATAGGCACATCGCCGATGGCCACCTCCCGGGTAACAAAACGCGAGTACTCCGTTAAGGAATTACAGTAACGGCCGGGAAGCAGTTTGATGGCATCAGTATTCATAGTACAAAAATACTAATTTGTTGGAAGGTTGTGATGTTGGAATGTTAGCTAAAATCACCCAAATACAATGGAAACAATGTTTAGGAGATTAATATTTATTTTTCGATAAATTTTTTTAACTGATTGTACATTTCTATTTTATCCAAATCCGGGATTGAATTTCCATGTGGAAACGCTACGTTGAAAAATATTGTTGGAATCCCTTCGAGTAATCTACCTAAAACCCCCGTATTAGAGGGCTGGGCATTAAGATGCAGATATTTCAAAAAACCATTTAACACAATTCCATGAAGTAAGACTACCGTAAGTGGCTTATATTCTCTGATAGTATTTTCCAAACGCTGGTAATCCTTAATTGTTGGTTTGATTTTTCTACTATTACTTTCAGCAAATTCTGTCACCAAATCAGTTATGCCGAAATTCCAATTCCCATAATTGAAGTATTTCGAGCCAAAAACCAAATCATCAGCATTCGATTTATCTAAATACTGAGTAATAAGTCCAGAATTGTATAATTGATTCCAAAAGGATTGCTTAACAGAAAAATAATGCCCATTATCACTTGATCCTTTCGCTGGATTTAGGCCAACAAATAATATGTCAAGATCAGTTCTTAAAAAAGGTATAAGATTAGATCGTTCCATTTTCAAATCTCAATATCCAGCAACCTTGACCCGTGAACAATTCTGATGACATTGATATTTCTTTCATCAACAATTTGATAGATTATCCGATATCTATTAAGAAGCAATTCTCTTACTGTTTTGTCGCCTATTTCTGGAACAGGCTTTCCAAACGAGGGGTATTGATAAAGTTGATCTATTTTATCAAAAATCCGATTAATAAACTTTCTTGCAATGTACGGCGAGTCCTGGGAAATATAATTTTCAATATCTTCAAGATCTGTGTAAGCCGATTCGGTAATGACAATTGTTATTTGCTCCACTTATCAAAAAACTTTTTTTTAGTCTCTTTATAATCAAGCACTTTACCTTCTTCAACGTCTTTAAGACCTTTTTCAACTTTCTCTACGAATAAAAGTCTTTCAATCAGTTTTTCCGTATCAAACTCATCTTCAAATGAATCAAGGGTTTCAATAACTGTATTCTTTTTCATCCTATCTAATATATTA
>JBIOHE010000050.1:0-18568 GCA_044448725.1 Sphingobacteriales bacterium
CCATATTATAACGCAGTATTTCCAAAGGTACATCGTGGCCGCCTAACTGAACCCTGGTATCAACACGTATGGCAGAACTTTCCAGGTCATTTAGTCCAAAATAGACGAGAGTTGTTTCGTAACCGGCATCCCTGAACATCCTGGTAATATCAATGGCCAGATCGTTTGAAAAATTACTTTCGAAAGCGAAGTTGGATTTAGCTGCAAGGGCATTGTCACGGGCTTTTTCAAGGGCAACAGCAACACCGCCTGCAAGACGGTCAGGTTCAATGTTCGGATATTGCTGCTTTAACTCTGCAAAAACGAGATCCCCGTTAAAGATTGAGATACCCCTGGGTACATGAAAATGCCCGTAAATGCTTTTACCGGCGCCGTTTGGCCCTGCAATGATTAAAAACTGAGGGTTCATCCGTTTGGTTTCAGGCAGGAATAAGGTAAGACCAGTAGCCTTTACCGGGAGCCGCTAAGTTTTTCACCAGTGTGTAATTTCGTTTTTCAAGATTGTAAGTTACCAGGTCTTCAGAGCCATCCGGGTTAGCACGAATAAATTCCTTTGGATATTTGGCCCTGTTATCCCGATAAAACATCGGAATACCTTTTTCAAAAGCATGCATATATAACTCTTCAGTAATTAAAGCAGTCCTTTTGTTAGTTTCGGCGATAGTGATACCATTGGGCATTATTTCATTATCTGAAACTTGTTCATCAGGTGAAGACAGTATCTTTTTAAGATAAGTGTAGAAAGGGGTTCCGGATTTTACACTGGCCTGGAGTTCTGTAAAATCTGCTGCAGGAATAATGATACCTGAAAGCAAACCTTCTTCGTTTTTCAATTCTGTTAACTTCATGATGCACAAATTGATGTTATATACAAAAATAGGGATTTCTATACAATATTGGCTATGCGTAAGTTTACTTTTGGCCAGCCGTGTATTTTTGTTTCAGCAAGGCCATATCCTGGCTTACTTTTAAGTCCGGTTCAATTTCATGCCTGCAAACTTTTGTGTCAGCATCTGCATATCTTCACTCACTTTAGCATCCAGTATCTTTGCATAATGCTGCGTTGTACGGATATTGGTATGGCCGAGCATTTTACTAACACTTTCAATAGAAACACCATTTGCAAGTGTTACAGTAGTCGCGAAGGTATGGCGGGCAATATGAAAGGTCAGCTCTTTATTTATTCCGCAAACATCAGCTATCTCCTTTAAATAGCTGTTCATCTTTTGGTTAGATAACACAGGGAGCAATTTACCCTGATCGTAGCATTCCGGATGATCCTCATATTTTTTCATAATTTGTAATGCGGTTGGTAAAAGTGGTATCCTTGACGCGGTATCTGTTTTTTGTCTTGAAGTAAAAATCCATTTTTGTCCGTCAAGGCCAATCGTAATTTCATTCCTTTTTAATTTTTTAACATCAGCATAAGCCAGTCCTGTATAACAGCAAAAAACAAAAATATCCCTAACCTGTACAATCCGGTTACTAACAAACTGTTTATTTATCATTAACTCCAGTTCTTCTATGGTCAGGTAATCCCTCGTAACTTCTTTTACTTTGGGTTTGTATTTAATAAAAGGGTCTTTATCCAGCCAGCCATTGGCTAAGCAAATAAGAATGATTTTTTTAAAGTTTTTCAGGTATTTAACGGTTGAGTTATTGGCGCAGTTCCTTTCCGAACGAAGGTAAAAATCGTAAGACATGATAAATTCATGGTCAATGCCCCTAATATCAATATCATTGACCTTGTATTTCCAGTTTATAAATTCTTTGGTATGCTTCAAACTGGTCTGGTAACGGTTAAGCGTACCCTTTGCATATTCCTTTCCTACCAAAGCTGCTATCTGCCGGTTGTGCTCTTCAAATATCGGCACAAGCATTTTATCATTGCTGACCGCATCTTTTTTAAGCAGTATATTTTTAAGATTACCTGCGGTTAAAGGCAGTTTATTCTCTATCATATTCCTATGCGTTTCATAAACCTGATGTTCCAGGGTTTTCAGATAGGCGTTTAAAGTGCGTACTTCTTCGGCCGAACCATTTAATTTCTGTCCGTTTGCATTCCATTTGTCGGGATTGACATAGCGTTTAGAGGAGATTTCAATGCGTTCCCCATCAATGGTGATCCGTAAATAAACAGGCACAGTACCATCGGCAATCATTTTTGATCTCTTTATATAAAAGAGCAGTCCAAAAGTTTTGTTCATCGCTTAAAGCTTTAAAAGTTATAAAATTAGTTCCTTTTATGGCTGCTATCAAGATGTTCAATAACTGAACAAGCTCAATAACAGTAACTTATAAGCTTTCTGGTGACCTATTGGCTTTTAACCGCGATAGGTCACCAACAGGTCACCAGAAGTATGCGATTATTTGGTTTATTTTGGTTAGGACTACAAAGCAAAAACGCCGTAAATGATTCATTTACAGCGTTTTTGGTATTCTTTAAAATATAACTTGCGGAGAGCTAGGGATTCGAACCCCAGGAACCTTTAACAGTTCAACAGTTTTCAAGACTGCCGCAATCGACCACTCTGCCAGCTCTCCGGGCGCAAAAGTACAAAACCAGCCCGAATTGCCAAACTTGATATTAACTTTTTTTAATATTAACGTTAAGTGACTGATTAAGTGAGTGGTTGATTGGGTTTGTTAATTGCTTTGACCGCGTTTTATAAGGTTGCTGAAGTATTTGGCTATCTTTTATACAAGCCAATTTGACCTTTTTTGATTGACAATACTCGAAAAATAAGATATTTTAAGCCAAAAATACATGCCTGTCCCAACCAACTACTCACTTAATCAACCTAATTACCCAACTTTCGGAATGAATTAAACATAGGTTTTATCACCTTTATATTGCGTTTTGAATAGTCAATACTGGCATTTAGTTCAAAGCCGATCAGCAGTATGAGTGTATTCAAATACAGCCAGAGCATCAGGATAATAAGTGTACCGATGGAGCCGTAAAGTTTGTTGTAGGATGCGAAGTTATTGATATAATAGCTAAACCCCATAGATGTAAGCATGGCGAGGGCTGTCGCCAGTATGGAGCCTGTGCTTAAAAACTTCCATTTTTCCTTATGGGCTGGTCCGTAGCGGTACAATAAGGATATAGTGAAAAAAAATATGGCGATGACAATGATCCATCTCGAAACCCGGATAACGTAAAACCAAAAATGTGCCCTGCTGTCGATATGCGATTTAAGGTAGTGGATAAGGGCTTCCCCGGCGGTTAAAACCGATATAGCCACCAGCAGTGCGAAACTGATTACCACAGTAAGCGTCATTGCTATCATCTTTCTTTTTATCCATGTACGTTTTTCGGTTACAAGGGACGATTTATTAAAAGCCTGCATTAAATTGCTGATGCCGCTGGTGGCAAAATATAAGGCGGTAACAAAACCCAAAGACAATAATTTACCGTTATGATGCCTTACAATGTCTTCAATAGTAGCCTGGAAAGCCATATAGGCATTGTAAGGCAATATGGTGGATAGCAGGTTAAGCAAGGTCCCCTGGAAATTTTTAACCGGTACATAAGGTATCAGCGTGAAAAGGAAGATAGTTGCCGGAAAAAATGCCAGCATAAAGTTAAATGCCAGCGACGATGCCCTGTTGATGAGCGTACGTTCCTGAACCTCGTTTGAAAAAAAGGCAGCCACATCATACAAAGGCAGTGGATAAAATCCGGGTAAAATATACGTTTTTGACCAGGCGGAAAGGTTCCTGTAAAACCTTAACCGGAGTAAAATACGGTGCATCCACTTCATTTACACCAAATTTAAACAAAAAAAGGTTTCAGCTTGTCTAAAAAATGCTGTGAGGGCATACATGGGCGGTTGGTTTGCATGTTTACAAATACAAGCAGCGTTTCGCCTGTATTAATGAGTTCCTGCTTTTCGTTAAAAAGCTCATACCTGAAATGAATCCTGATACCGGGCATTTTATCCATAATAACATTAACGGTAATTTCCTCGTCGTATAAAGCGGGTTTAAGGTATTTGCATTTTAGCTCAAGCACAGGCATTTTTATGCCCGATTCTTCCATGCCGCTATAGGTGAGGCCCAGGCTGCGCAGCATTTCAACACGGCCAACCTCGTAAAATTCGGCATAGTTGCCGTAGTACATATAGCCCATCTGGTCGGTTTCGCCGTACCTTACCCTTATTTTGGTGGCATGCTCAAACATTATCTTTTTATATTTCTTTGGTTGAGGGCCTCCTGGTATTTATGCGCATTTACCCTATGTTCGGCAAGGTTGGTGGCAAAATTATGATAGCCGGAAAAATCCTCTTTGGCGCACATATAAATATAGTCGTTTTTCTGGTAATCAAGTACAGCGTTTACCGCGTTAACCGAGGGCATCATTATAGGTCCCGGCGGCAAACCTGTGTGCAGGTAAGTATTATATGGCGAATTGATGGAAAGGTACCTTGATAGCACCCGGTGAATGGTGAAATCATTTTCAGCAAAAATTATCGTCGGGTCCGATTCCAGTTTCATGCCCTTTTTAAGGCGGTTTAAATAAAGACCGGCAATAACAGGCATTTCATCATCATGCAGGGCCTCGCCATCAACTATAGAAGCTAAAATTGAAACCTGTACCGGGCTTAAATTAATGTCTGCCGCTTTTTGCCTGCGTTCAGGCGTCCAGAACTTTTCGTAATTGGCATACATCCGTTTAAAAAACTTTTCCGGCGATGTATTCCAGTATAGCTGGTAGGTGTTTGGCAAAAACATAGTGTAAACATCATCCGTTGTAAAGCCAAATTGTTTTACATAAGCAGCTGAATCTAACAGGCGGAGGATAGCAATTGAATCAGGTTCTATCTTTTTTGAAACGAAACCTGCAAATTGTTCTTTAAGCCTTAAATTATGAAACGACAGCGTTACCGGTTCCTGGGTGCCCGAAGCAAGCATATTTATTAGTTTACGGTTGCTCATACCCTCATGCAGGCGGTATCTGCCCGGTTTAACCCGGTTTACATAATTCATATTTTGGGCCGACCAATAAAATGTGGTGCTATCCTTTACAATGCCATCTTTTTTAATGGTATCGAAAACATCGTTAAAGGTGGCGCCGGTATGTATGTACAGGTATTCCCGCTGGCCGGTAACGTTGGGGCCGAAATATTTCAGATAATAATTAAGGCCTGTAAATCCAAGTGCTATGATCAATATAACCACCATAGCGACAATAAACTTTCTGAAAGTGCCGCCGGATGATCCCTTTTTTTTAGTCATTTTGAAACTGTATTTTTATTGTTTTAACTTTTCCCCTCCGATTAAACGCGTAAAAAGTTCAATTCTGTCAATTGGGGACGTCTGATTTTTTACCTTGAGCTACAGTCAGATTAATACGTGTACCATTGCTGGTTTTACTTAACGAATCGGTTTTCATCGGGGACTGCGCTACAACTACTAAACTTGTTGAATCAGTAATAGCTCCCTGGTAGGTGATTATTCCTAAAGTTAAGCCGCTATTTTTTATAACAAATTTTGCTGCATCAAGGTCTTGTTTTACCAGATCCGGAATGTCAACCTCGCTGGCCCCTCCGCCATTGCCAAGTACCAGGTCGATTTTTGAGCCCTTAGGAATCTTTGTGCCCGGTTTAATAACCTGCCCCGCAAAACGTACTTCCAGCACACGGTCGCGGGCGATGTCGGCTTTATAGATCGTGTCGCCTACTTTCAGGCCGTAATTGGTTATCGTCGCCACCGCTTCCCGGTAAGTATAGGGCTCCAGGTCGGGTAATTCTACATTAGGCGCCAGGCGTGTAACAACAGTCAGATAAATGGTCCTGTTTTCTTTAACATTGGTTCCGGGATCGGGGTCCTGTTCAACAACTGCGCCCGGCGGCTGGTCGAGTACATAAACCGAATCAATTTTGTACTCAAAGCCCTGCTGTTTCAATATGTCCATGGCTTTTTCAACAGACAAACCTTTTAATTGCGGAACGGGAATGCCTTCTCCATGCCTGGTATAAATGCCTAAACCAAAAAAAACAGCCAGGACGACAAGGAATACCGATCCTATAGCCATCAGCAGGTTATTGCGGAACTGTTTTGTTTTTAAATAAGCCCAAAATTTATTCATTTCAATTAATTAGGATCTTTATAGTTAAATAACGTTCAAACATAGGGATTTTTTGTTTCGGAAATCGGATTTTAGATTTCGGATGGACGTTTTTTTTTGTGTTTAACATCCTTTTTGTCTGAATCAGAATTTACAGAATTTGCGGAATTCACAAGATGCTTGCTTCTTATTCTGAGAATTCTTAAATTCTGTAAATTCTGATTCAGACAATAAAAATTCCGAAACGGCGAAGCCCTCTTGAACACCTTAAAAAAACAAGCAACAAGTGAAAAATCAAACTTATCTTTGAAAACTATGACAGCTAAAAATATTGCCCTTTTAGCCGGCGGCTTTTCCGGCGAATATGAAGTATCTTTAAATAGCGCGAAAAACATCGCAGCGAACTTGGATACTGCCAAGTATAAAGTTTACACCATTTTAATTAACCGTGACAGTTGGTTTTATGAAGCTGATGGCAATCCCGTGTCAATTGATAAAAACGATTTCAGTATTACTTTAAATGGCGAAAAGATAAAATTTGATTTTGCTTTTATCACCATCCACGGTACCCCCGGCGAAGACGGTAAGTTGCAGGGCTATTTTGATATGCTGGGAATTCCCTACAATACCTGTGATGCCACTACATCGGCCATAACGATGAATAAAACTTTTACAAAGACGCTTGTGGAAGGTATCCCGGGGCTCCACACGGCCCAATCTATTATACTATTTGAAAGAGATATGCACGATGTGGCCATTGTTGCCGCCAAGCTTAAGTTTCCACTTTTTATCAAACCAAATAACGGCGGCAGCAGCGTTGGGATGAGCAAGGTTTATAATGCAGCGGCTTTACCGGATGCAATAAAAAGAGCTTTTGATGAAGGCGACCAGGTGATTGTTGAGGAGTTTATAAAAGGCCGCGAGTTTAGCATTGGCATTGCCAGGTTAAATGGCCATATAAAAGTTTTGCCGGCTACTGAGATTATCAGTTCGAAGGATTTTTTTGATTACGAGGCCAAGTACACCGCAGGAATATCCGACGAGATAACGCCGGCTGATCTGTCCGCTGAAAAAAATGAAGAAATTGCAGCTATTGTAACCGAAATATACATGCGCCTGAATTGCAAAGGCATGGTGCGGATTGACTTTATTTTGCTGGAAAGCACCAACGATTTTTATTTTATTGAGGTGAATACCACGCCCGGTCAATCAGCAGCCAGCCTGATCCCGCAGCAGGTAAGGGCCGCCGGTTTAAATTTGATGGAATTTTATGGGGAACTGATTGAAGGGGCGATTGGTCATTAGTCATTCAATGTCGTTTACTTAAGGAAAACGAATAATTAGTTCTTCCCATAATCGCGCTCGACGCCTCACCCTGCCCTCTCCAAAGGAGAGGGTTTAATGAAGAGCGAAGTTAAAGTCCTCTCCTTTGGAGAGGATTTAGGTGAGGCAAAATTACCAGGGAACCCTTAAGTAAACGGCATTCATTAGTCATTAAGTCATTGGTGTGATATGGGATGGTGATTCTTGGAGAATGATCTGCAGTTCTTATGCTACGTAACAATTTAACGCTAATTTGCTTTTTTTGCCCGCTTAGTTTATTTTCTTATAAATTTATCCCCGGTATTATAAACTGTCCCTTTTACATAAAAAAATATATGAGGATTTCATTTTTGTCACTATTATTCGCTTGCCTGTTTTTCACAGCAAACGCTCAACTTACCTGCGCAAAATTATTTGGCGACCATGCGGTTTTACAACGTAACCAGGATGTGCCTGTTTGGGGATGGAACACAAAAAAAGCTAAAGTTACCGTTAATTTTAACGGACAAACTATTGAGGTGAGGGCCGATGACCAGGGTTACTGGAAGGCGGTGTTAAAACCGATGCCGGCAGGCGGGCCATTTATCATGAAAGTGAGTTCAGGCAAAGATGCGCTGGTCTTCAATGATGTGATGATAGGCGAGGTGTGGATCTGCTCGGGGCAGTCGAATATGGAGTTCCAGTTAAAAAATGCTTATGGTTATAAGGCCGAACAAAAAAGTGCGCCGCAACTGGCCATCCGTCAGTTCCATGTACCTGATAAAATAAGCTTAACGCCTGAAAAAGACATTAGCGGCGGGCAATGGCTAAAGGCCGATACCAGTACTGTTGGCGATTTTACCGCCGTAGGTTATTTTTTCGCCAAAAAACTAAGTCAGACCCTGCACGTTACCGTAGGCTTGATCAATACCAGCTGGGGCGGTACACAGGTAGAGGACTGGATCAGCAAAGAAGCTATGCTGGCCTCGCCTGAATTAGGCGCGGCTGCAAAAAAGCTGCCTGCTACCTGGGATGGGTTAAAAACCAGGCTCGACAATCAGTTGAAACAATATGCTTATCGCGGTCAGCCGGTTGTTAATTATACCCCGGAACAATTAGCTGCCGAACCTGCTTCATTTTTTGCCGCCTGGCAAAATGGCAGTGCGCCCGGCTCATGGCAGTGGATGGGGAAATTGTATTCGTACCGGGGCCTGGGCTTTATGCAGAAAACCATCAAACTTGATAGCTCATACCTTAAACATAGTTCTGTTTTGAAGCTTGGAACAACCGATGCCGACCTTGATATTTATATAAATGGGAAACAGGTACAAAAAGGAGCGCTGCCCGGTAATTTTCAGGTTGACCTGCCCGCCGGAATATGGAAAGGCGGTGATAACAGCCTGCTGATTAACCTTAAATCGGGACAAAAAAATCCGGCATGGGCCGGAACAGGCATTACAGGGGCCGTTAATGATCTTTTTGTACGTTTTGCGGATACCACCGTTAATTTGGCCGATGCAAACTGGCACACCATGCCCGACATCAGCAAACCTTATGATTTTGACTTTTTACCAAACAATACCGCGTTTATGCTTTATAACGGTATGATTAACCCCTTAATACCCTACGCCATAGCCGGGGCCATCTGGTACCAGGGGGAATCTAACACGGACAGGGCATACCAGTACCGCACATCATTCCCGCTGATGATAAGCGACTGGCGCAGCAGGTGGAAACAGGATTTTCCGTTCCTGTTTGTTCAAATATCGTCCTTCGGGGGTATGCAAAATAGTAATGCAGGCAGCGGTTGGGCCGAATTAAGGGAAGCGCAGAACGATGCACTCCAGTTACCTAACACCGGCGTTGCGGTTACCACCGATATCGGGGAAGCTTTAAATATTCACCCTAAAGATAAGCTGGATGTTGGTTACAGGCTGGCAAACAAAGCTCTTGTAATGGCTTATCATTTGCCGGGGTTTTCTGAAAGCCCCTTATACAGTGCCGCAGATTTTAGCGGCGGAGCTGCCATCGTCAGCTTTACCCATGCCCAAAACGGCCTGATGGCCAAAGATAAATACGGCTATATAAAAGGTTTTGAAGTAGCCGGCGCCGACCATAAATTCTACTATGCCCAGGCAGTAATTACCGACGACAACAAGGTAAAAGTATATTGCACCCAGGTTCCTCAGCCCGTGGCCGTGCGCTATGCCTGGACAGATGCGCCTGTTGAGGCTAATCTATTCAATAAGGAAGGTGTCCCGGTTAGTGCATTTCGCTCGGATAACTGGAAGGGGATTACTGAAGGGAAAGTGTTTGAGTAGGGGGCTTATACATTGATGGAGTTTTAAAAAAAATGAAAATAAATCAAATAAAATTGTACAAATCGGACAATTTTATTTATCTTTATATGGGTAAATGGAAATTCTCCTACTTGAAGTAAGCAGTGGCAGGTTAACGGAATGCAAGTTAATTCCGGCAGTATTGAAAGATATGCGTACGATTACTGACGGATGGCATTTTAACTGGCGAAAGCAGTTTCAACTCCCAGATTCGAGAGCTTTTAAAATTATCGCCAATGATTATCCTGAAAGAATAGAGGGATTAATGATTTTTCAAATACTGAATAAAGAGGAGCCGTATATGGCCTACCTGGAGGCAGCGCCTCATAATCGCGGCCAAAGTAAAGAACTTGATTATGTGGCAGGGTGTTTAATTGCTAAAGCCTGCCAGTTAAGCACAATGGAGGGAAAAGGGCATTTTCAGGGTTTTTTATCTTTCAGGTGTATGGATGAAGCAGTGATTAGTGTATATCATCATAAGTATGGGGCTTACCGGGTGGATGAAACTTATATGTTTATTGACCCTGAAACCGGCAATGAATTAATTGAACGTTATTTACTAAGAGAGGAAAACGAAACAGATGAAGGATAGAAGCTACAAAGAAAAAAAAGAGGCCGATGCTTTCAACGTGGGAGAGGATGGCTTGGTGGGGCATCCTGATGGCGCCGGTACAAACAGCGATGGTTACCGTAAACTACAGGAAATAATCATGGCCCGGTCGGCGGCGCTTACTGCGGATCAAAAAAGAGAGATTGAATTTAATGCGATCCGTTACCGGATGATGGAATATATTCAGAATGACGATAGCGCCGAAGTTGTGGAGCCCGGAACTTTTATCCGGCAATATCTCAAGGCGGCAAATATCAGGCAAAATACTTTTGCAGTTTTTATCCATTCTAATCCGGGCAACCTAGGCAAGCTATTAAATGGTACCAGAAAAATTAACTATGAAACTGCAATGATACTGGGCAGCGCCTTTAAGGTTGATCCCCGTATCTGGCTGCATATACAGGATAAAAACGAAATGCTGCGCTTGAGTAAAATTAAACGCAACGCCTATCGGAGATATGATATAAATAATTTAGTAAAAGCAGAGGTTAGGTAAATTTATTGAGCTGACCTGCCATAATAACGTGTCTTTTTAAAATTCCCTATAGCTATCAGGATAAAATGCTTACCCCGGCAAATCGTCAACCATAAGAGTTAAAGTGCTGTTGAAATGTCATCCTGGTAAAATGCCGCTTTTATACCCGATAGGGTATAAAAGTGGGTAGCTAAATAAATTAGTCCCGAAAGGGTATAATTTGATAATTATTTATATATTTACACCCGAAAGGGTATAAATATGTTGGCAAAGTTCCTAAAGGCAAAGAGAAAAACTTATAATTTTACCCAGGAAGAATTGGCGGCCAAGGCTGGCGTTGGGTTGCGGGTAGTGAGGGAAATGGAACAGGGGAAGGTTACACTTCGAATGGATAAGGTTAACCAGGTACTGGCCTTATTTGGGGCGGAATTAGGTGTGGTACAAAAACAAAAAAACAATGATTAGGCGCGGATTGGTTTATTATCGGGATATGCTTTCTGGCTTTATATCGGAAACTGATGATGGTTATGAATTTGCTTATGATCTGGATTATCTGGATAATAAAGCTGCTAAACCCGTTAGTCTTACCTTGCCGTTGTCAAATCATAAATATGCCGGGAAAGTACTTTTTTCATTTTTTGACGGCCTTATCCCCGAGGGTTGGTTGTTGAATTTAGCAATTGACCATTGGAAAGTTAAAAGAAACGACAGGTTTGAACTATTATTGCTTACCTGCAGGGATACTATAGGTGCAGTAACCGTTATCCCCGAAAACGAATAATATTATGGCAAATTGCTGGTTTTGTTACCGGGACGCCGGAGAAAAAGAATACCATGGGCAATGCTCAAAAATTTTTTTTGGAACCGAGGTTCCTCCAACGCTGGAATTAAGCAACCGTTTGTTAAAAGACCTCGCTGAACAAACGGTCAATAAAAGGATCGCGGTAACGGGAGTGCAGCCGAAATTATCGGTTACGTTGCAGAAAACCCGTGAAGACACAAGGCTTACAATAGTTGGCTTATGGGGGGAGTTTATCCTGAAACCGCAACAGGAAAAGTACCCGTTGATGCCCCAAATAGAAGATCTGACCATGCACCTCGCATCCCTGTTTAAAATACCTGTATGCGGACACACCCTGCTAAGGGCTACAGACGGAAGTCTGGTTTACCTGGCCAAAAGGTTTGACCGGGTAAATGGGAAAAAAGTGCATGTTGAAGATTTTTGTCAGTTGTCTGAATTTTTAACCGAAAATAAATACAAAGGCTCTTATGAAAAGATAGGGAAGCTGGTATTAAAATATTGCACTAATACAGGTTTAGATGCGCTGAACTATTTTGAAGTAGTTTTGTTCTCGTACCTGACAGGCAATAATGATATGCATCTTAAAAACTTCTCAGTAATACACGCGGAAAACGGCATCTATTTGAGCCCGGCTTATGATCTGATAAATGTAAACTTGCTGAACCCCGCTGATGACGAAGAATTAGCATTGACACTAAACGGGAAGAAAAAAAAGATCAAACTTGGCGATTTTGAATTATTCGGGAATAGCCTGCAAATTCCTGAAAGGGCCATGCAAAACAGTATTAAAAAATTTGCATCCATGAACAATGAGGTTTATGCTTTGATTGATGCTTCATTTTTGGGAGATAACGAAAAGGAAGGGTACAGGCGGATTTGGGAGGATAAGCAGAAGGTATTTGCCTAAGCAAAACCCTTTCGCCGGGTGCTTTGAAAACTACAGCCGCGCGATCCCAAGGGTTACAAACTCCGGGGAGCGCGTGGTCTTTAAATCAATCCTGTTCGCAACTTTACCCGAAAATATATCATGCTTTTGTGCCTGTTCGCAATAATTTCTTCAATAGCTTCTTTCCTGTATTTTTTGTAATAATCCGTAGTCATTAAGTCGACCTGGTAGTGAAATTTGTCATTTTTAACAGCTAATGGTGTTAGTCTGCTAAAAAACATTTGCTTGAATTCTTTGGGCTGGCGATCCTTTAATGTCGAATTCTTAACCCGCTTACCATCTATCCATACACCATAAACGGCGGGGTCATTCCATGAATCAAGTTCACGACGGCTGACTGAACTTTCTGGAAGAGGTTTAGCGTCACGCGGCGGATACATGAAAAATATACTTCGGTTTTTTTGTTGGGTTTTGCTCATTTGCTGGTAGAGTTCCTCCATTCGTTTTTGTACCGGCTGTGTGATTGTTTTACTCATATCCATGCGCCTCGTTGCATACTTTTTTTCGTAAGTCGTATATTCAGCCATTAAATCTGCCGATATGCCTTCTTTTGTGCTTGGGTATTCACTGGCAAATTTAGTTTTACTCTTTGCAGCCTTTTGAGGTATTGCTACGTCCTGTATGGCTGTTTTAGTTTGTTTATTATCAATGGTTTGCTGCGCATCGGTTTTGTTGCAAAACAGCATGAAGGCTGCTGCCATTACAGGAATCAGCGCAAGCCGGGTAAACCAGGCAGTTGTGGCGGAAGTGGTTTTTGTCATCATGATCAATCTTTTTTTTGTTATTGAATAATTAAACCGGCTGGTGATAGTTAAACTTTGCAGCTGCGCCGACTTGCTGAGCAACAAATGTTGGTAAGCGGATACGTTATTTGATTTATTAACTACCGCATCGTCCGCAATAAATTCATGGTTGATTTGAATTGCCCTGCGGTATAATACAAGGAAAGGATTAAACCAGCAAACAGCCTGTACCAGTTCAATGAAAATAATATCTGCAGAATGGCATTGCCTGGCATGAGTAAGTTCATGATGCAGCACCTCGTTTTCAATTTTTTTAGCCGAGTAAGCCTTTTTATTTAGAAAAATATAGTTTAAAAAGGTATGCGGGGTTAAATCTGCGGCTATCAGTACAAGCTGTGCCCCATTGTACCTAACGCGCTCGTTCCGGATAACGGTTAAATAAATGGTAACAAGATTTCTGATTAAGCGAAAGAGCAGGAGAAATGTTACTGCACCATAAATGAACAGGAAGGCATAATAGCGGTAGTCGATTTGCGCCGGTGCGATTAAGTGTTGGTTAACAGGTGCCCCAGCGATTTCGCCACCCTGGTAAAAGGTTTGCTGATACGCCGGCAGGAGTGAAGGGAGCGGTGCCGTATAATGCTCAATAACAATAAAAGGCACAACAAATGAAAACACGAGACCGGCCACGAGGTAAAAGCGGTTAAAATTATACATGGTTTTGTTTTTAAGCAAAATATGATAAAACGCCAGCAGCAGGGCCGAGCTAAGGGTTGAGTTTACAAGGTAAGGTATCATTGTTTTTTCCGGTTAATTTCGTTGTCAATAATTTTTTTCAGGTCTTCCAGCTCCTTTGAACTGAGGTTGGTTCCAGTGGTGAAAAAGGAGGCAAACTGCATGGCCGAACTGCCGAAGAAGTTTTCGATCAGCCCGTTCACATGCTTTGCAAAGTAAACCGACTTGCTGATCAGCGGATAGTATTGCCTGGAGTTCCCCATCAGATTATAGCCTACAAAGCCTTTGTTCTGCATACGTTTAAGCAAAGTGGCAACGGTTGTTACGGCAGGTTTTGGTTCAGGATAACTTTCCAGTATATCTTTCATAAACACTTGTCCACGGTCCCATATCAGCTCCATTAGTTGTTCTTCTGTGTCCGTTAATTTCATCTTGTTCTATAAAATGAGAGATTACTCTACAAATGTAGAATAAAAGATCTGATATCTCAAAATATTTTTTTGGTCTATTTTTTTGGGTTCTATAACGGATAGTACGGGTGAGTATAGTTCTTTTTCCGAAATATGCAGATATCAACAGTAAATTGCCTTAGTGGTCAACCGGCGGGTTACCTCATTGTTGAAATAGCGGAAAATCTGCGGTTCCGTTCCAATCCCGTTAGGGATCAAATATTGGTAGCACAATAAGAGAAAGATTTTGTGTGCTGTAGGCCCGCAATTAAGCTCCACGCATAACGAATTTTGAAAGAGTTTTCTGATTATTTCGGATTGGATTATGATGACCGATATATTTTAAATTACCGGAATAATTGGAAGGAGGATAGGTTTCGTGCCTATAGCACGCAAATTTATTTTCATTTGTTTGCTACCAATATTTGGCGCCTAATGGCGCTTTTTCTACTATTCGATCTTGATTTTTGTCATAGCTCGGGTTTTGCTTTGCGAGGTTATCAGATCCTATATATTTTAATGAGTTTGTCCAGATATATATATACGAAAAGCTGTCCTTTTGAGACAGCCTTTCTTTAAATTTCATTACTTGTTCAAATTACATTCCGCTATTCCTCGGATCTGTTTTTGTTTTTAGCTGGTATTCTTTTGGCGCTTCGCCGCCTGCTAAATTTTTCACAAAATAGTCCCAGCGGCGGCGCATCATATAGGGCGAAAATGCCCCGTAGCCATGGGTGCTGTTAGGGAATATGACCAGATCAAAATCCTTATTTGCGCGTTCTAATGCCTCCACAACAAGCAGGGTATTTTCCGGTGGCACGTTATTATCCATCAGGCCATGGGCAAGCAGCAGTTTACCTTTCAGGTTCTTTGCATAGTTTTCATTCGCCTGGGCATCATAATTTGAATTAGCAACAAGACCATCGTAACGCTCGCCCCAGTCATCTTCATAATTACGGTTATCATGGTTGCCCGATTCGGAAATACCCACTTTGAAGAAATCCGGATAACGGAACATGGCACAAGCTGTGGCAAAACCGCCGCCCGAATGTCCCCAGATGCCTATGCGGGTAGTATCAATATAAGCGTACTTTTGGGCAAGCTGACGAATGCCTGTAATCTGGTCAGGCAGGGTATTGTCGCCCATATTGCCGTAGTTCATATCATGATAGCTTTTTGAACGCAGTGGATTGCTGGTACCTTCAATCTGCACCACAATAAACCCTAACTCGGCCAGGGCCTGGTTATCGCCCCTCGAAGCAACAAAGGACCAGCTGCCAACGCTGCCGCCCTGCGGACCCGGGTAGATATAGTCGATGATCGGGTATTTTTTATTCGGGTCGAGGTTTGTCGGGGTGTAAAGCAGCCCGTAAATATCAGTCGTGCCGTCATGCGCTTTTACTGAAAATGGGGTAACAGGTTTCCATCCTGAAGCCACAAGTCTCGAAATATCGGTTTTTTCCAGTTCCGTGATCAGTTTGCCATCTATATTACGCAAAACGGTAACAGTCGGTACATCCGCCTTTGAGTAACTGTCGGTAAAATAATCTTTTGACGGCGATAGCGTAACCGCATGGTTGCCATCTTCTGGTGTAAGCAAGGTGAGGTGTTTCCCGTCAAAGCCTATTTTATAAAACTGGCTGAAATACGGATTTTCCGCCTCGCGGCCATCGGCAATAAAATAGAGTTCGCGTTTTTTTTCATCCACTTTCAGCAATTTTGTAACTACCCAATCGCCTTTGGTGATCTGGTTTTTTAATTTGCCTGTCAGAGCATCATACAGGTACAGGTGTCCCCAGTTGTCACGCTCCGAAAACCAGATGATCTCGTTTGTTTTTGCAAGATAACGCCAGTTGGCGCTTCCTCCCCATCCGGCTTCATATTGGGTGGGTACCGTTTCTTCAAAAACTTCGCGAACGGCGCCGGTGGCAGCGTCTGCAATGCGTACTTTTTCGTTTTTATGGTCGCGGGTGGTCGAAATAAATGCCAGTTGAGAAGCATTGTCGTTCCAGTTCAAATCTTCCATAGATACATCATCACTGATGGTTGATCTGTGCGCATCAGCCGGAATTTGCAATACAATAACTTTAGGCGTATCTACATTAATAATAACACGCTGAATCATCGGGATCTCTTTATCGCCGGGCAATGGGTATTTCCATGCTCTTAGCGTTGGTTTGCCCACATTGGTAGTAACCAGGTACATGTCGCTTACATTGCGTTGGTCCTGTTTAAAAGTTGCTATTTTCCTTGAGTCCGGCGACCAGAGCATGATGGGTGCATCACTGCTTTTCCAGCCGGCATTATCTGTTGCATAGCCATAATCCTTTATACCGTCTGTAGTAAGCTGGGTTTGCTGTTTTGTTTTAGTATCGCGTACCCATAAATTATTATCTTTTATGAAAGCCTCTTTTTTTCCATCGGGCGATAAAACGGGAGGATTGCCGCCGCCGCGTGGCCCCCTTGAAGCACGCCGGCCTGAACTGCCGCCCCTGGACGTATCTGCAGAAAGCTGGTAGCTTGCAAGGTCACAGACCCAGCTTTTTTCCGCTGCCAGGAAAGTAATGGATTTACCGTCAGCTGTAAAACTGAAGGTTTGAAAAGGAAGCATCAGGGCCTCATATTTTTTACCGGTTGCCCTTGAAAGCGCTGCCGCCAGTTTCGACTGGTCGAAAGCCGCCGAACGCGTTTTTTTAAGCGGGTTTACAAGTATGAACTCACTGCCCTGCGAATTCAGGTCGCGGTACCAGAAACTATCGCCCGGCAACCAGTTTGGGCGCACGGCGCCATGGTCAATTAAGGGCTCGGTGTTATAGCTCATAAAGCTTTCTGCATGTTCATAATCTTTTGCAGTTAAAGCGCCTCCCTGCTGTGCGTTTGCCGATAAGGCCAGGGCAAACGGGATGGCTGTGAATAGAAATTTATTCATGTTTGGTTGATAAATAATAATGGTCAGTTACAAATCCAAATTACAGTAAATTAATGGCGGTTTACAAGTAGGGAAGGGTAACGGGGTTGTGACAATTTAGTCATTGGTCATTTCGCTGCGCTGTCATTGGTCATTAAGTCATTGGGGGTAATCAATGGCTAACCACTATCAAACACACCAATGACGCGAAGCAAATGACCTACTGACCAAGCCCCCTCTAAATCTCCCCCGGTAGGGGAGACTTGAAAAAATGACCAATGACCTAATGACCAATGACTACTGCGGGCATCCGTTGTTAATCCACTTGGTTATTTGGGTAACCTGGCAACTGCTTAACTGACCTGATTGCGGCATATTCATCGCTGGTACAGCAGATGTATAATTTATGGCGTTTAAAAAATTAGTTTTCATTGAAGTACCTGCGGTTTTAGCGCTGGCGTAATCGCTAAGCACTACATTTCCGGAACCAGGGGCTATGCCGTGGCATCCATTGCAATAAGTAGCAAATATTTGGGAAACACCATTGGAATATGTTGTTTTGGTGGTATCGCAGGTGGTTGTTGCGCAAGTTGTATTTTGGGCCCCCTGGTTAATCCATGTTGCGATGGTAGTTATTTGGGCTGCGGATAATTTGGGCGAACTCCCCGGCGGCATCTTCCCGCTCTTAATTACGGTATAATACCTGCTGGCGCTGGGGTTAGATGCAACAATACCGCCCATAATATCAGCATAAGTTGATAGTGTGAAATTTCCGTCTTCGCCGGTTGAAGTTCCGTTATGGCAACCTGTACTTGCACAATAGGTTTGAAATAAAGGCAATACATCAGTTTGAAAACATACCGAATTGGATGGTGTAGTGGGTACTGTCGGCGTTGTTGGCGTGGTGGTAGTTGTGGTTGTTGTAGATTTGCTTCCATTTTTTGGGGACACGGCGTTATGCTTACATGAATAAAATACGGTGATTAAAACCGTCAGCATAATAATTATTTTTCTCATAATAGGGGTTTTAAGTTTTTTAATTATGTTTGTTTAGTGTTGTAATTAAATATCCGTAAGTTCTGCTTTATTGATTTTTACCGATAAATTTATTCACAGAAGCTATTTACTATTGTAACTAAAATGTTACAATATTAGGAACGGGGCTTTTTAGATAATATTATAACAC
>JBIOHE010000051.1:0-18518 GCA_044448725.1 Sphingobacteriales bacterium
TAAGTTATTCTTTTATTAACATTTTTCAAATTAAAGTAGATTTATTTATGGTAGGTTATGAAAGATAAAATTTAGTTTTGAACATTCAACATTTGTTCACCCATGCAAACCCTCATCGATCTCAGTCACACCATTTTTGACGGCTTAATAACCTACAAAGGCCTGCCCGCTCCCATAATCTGCGATTACCTCAGCCGTGAAAACTCTAAGTCGATTTACGAAGAAGGAACGTCGTTCCAGATCGGCAAGATCGAAATGGTAACCAATACCGGCACTTATATCGACTGCCCCTTTCACAGGTATGAGCATGGTAAAGATCTGTCGCAAATTGCTTTGGAACAATGTGCGGCGCTTGACGGCATTACCATTAATGCGACAAATGTTACGGCTATAGGCAAGGAATATTTTGAGGGGAAAGAGCTTGGAGGCAAGGCTGTACTTGTTTATACCAACTGGGCCAGGCACTGGAACACTGTCCAATATTTTGAAGGCTCTCCGCATCTTACTGCCGGAGCGGCTCAATATTTAAAAGAAGCCGGGGTTAAGCTTGTCGGTATCGACAGTCATAATATCGACAATACCGAAGGCAAAAGCCGCCCGGTACACACCACCTTGCTTGGCGCGGATATACTGATTGTAGAGCATTTATGCAACCTGGATAAATTACCCGAAAGCGGGTATCAGTTCAGCGCCGTACCGCCAAAAATTGAAGGGGCCGGAACATTCGCGGTGAGGGCTTATGCCAGTTTGATATAAAACAGGGACGACCACGCAGGTTAAATAGATGCGAAAATGATCGTGATTTCTTTCAAATGTTTACATTTGTTTATGAAAAACCTAAAAAAACAAACCGGAATAGCCAGCACCGTAATGGTATTTATGCTGGTTATCATTGGCCTGATGTTGTCAACCACGTTACGGGCCCAGGAAGATAAATCAAAAAGGCCAAGTCCGCCTGCATCCGCAACCGGGAAAATAGGGGAGGCTACCGTTACTATCGACTACAGCAGCCCTTCGGTGAAAGGAAGAAAAATTTTTGGTGGTCTGTTGCCCTACGGCAAGCTTTGGCGGGCCGGCGCAAATGAGGCAACCCTGTTTCAAACAGACAAGGATATCAAAGTAGCCGGTACGACACTTCCGGCCGGCAAATACAGCTTTTTTGCCACTCCGGGCGAAAAAAAATGGACCGTCTTTTTTAACTCCGAAACCGGGCAATGGGGCGATAAAAAGGGTGGTGCTGCCAATATGGACTCGACAAAAACTGTGCTGAGTTTCGACGTTAAAGTAAAAAAACTGAAGGCCCTTAACGAGAAACTTGAATATGCAGTCAGCGATAAAGGCTTTGATCTGCGCTGGGAATACACTGATATATTTATCAAAGTTAAATAGGTTGGTCTGAACCATGATTAAAAAATTTGAGGATTTTCCTGATTCCTGGCGCCAACAGCTTAATTCGCATTAATATACGATAACACTCTTCCCTAAAATTCCGTATAAACTTAAATTGTTTTTTAACTATGGATAAAATATTGTTGAACAATGGTTTATCCGGTTTGAAAAAAGCGCTTATTGTTCAATTTAAATTACAGAACATGCCAATTGAAGAAATACAGGTCGAACCAAAATACAAAGCCGTTGAAGGGGTTGACAGGAGAACAAATTTGTCGCAGGAGGAGTTTTTAAATGTATATGTTAAAAATTCGCGGCCTGTAGTATTAACTGACGCCGCCAAAGACTGGAAGGCGATGAAAAAATATACCCCCGCCTGGTTTAAAGAGCATTATTCGCATATCAATAAAAACATAAACGGGGTGATTTACAACCTGGGCGATTTTATCGGCATGATGCTTTCATCAACACCTGAAAACCCGGCGCCCTATCCCTATAACTTTGATGTAAGAAAAGTTTTCCCTGAATTGATGGCTGATTTTTTACCCGAGGTAATTTATGGCAAAATTGACCGGATAAACCATAAGTTAATGCCCAAACAACTATTGCAGGGCACCACAGTTTATGAAATATTTTTAGGCGGCAACGGCTCAAGTTTCCCCTATCTTCATTTCGACGCCTTGTTTATGCACACCCAGATCACGCAGATCTATGGTTCAAAGGTATTTATTATGTATCCGCCGGAGCAAACACCAAGCATGTACCCTTTTGAGAACAACCCGAAATTTTCACAGGTTAACTTTTTAGATCCTGACTATGAAAAACACCCGCTTTTTAAGGATGCCGTGCCAATTGAATTTACACTGCAGGAAGGGGAAACCTTATTATTCCCGTCTGGCTGGTGGCATACTACAAAAATTACTGAACCCTGTATTTCTTTAGGCAGGGCGCAATTAAACGGGTATAACTGGGATAATTTCATCATGGACCGTTATGTAAACTGGAAAAAGAAAATATCGTACGCCGCATTGCCGGTTTTAGCTTATGGCAAAGTAGTAGGCGGGATAATGAACGCGCAGGAGAGATAATTTTGTCTGAACCATGATTCATAAGATTTCAGGATGGCCATGATTGAGTTTTTAACATAAGCCAATCCTTCGGAAATAATACTTCTTATAATAATCAATTATTCCTTTAATCCTATGAATCAAAGTTCAGACGATTAAAGGATTTTTTTATTAAACCCAAGCCAGCCGCTCTGACATTGTTCCTAAGAAAATTGGGGCAATCATCTTTAAATCGGTGTAATCATTTGGTTAAATCGGCGAAATCATTCTTTAAAATCGGTGAAATCCCCAATAAACCGTAACTTTGCCTGTCATAATGGCTCAAATTTGCTGTGGCGCAATTGTTGAGTTTATCGCATTTTAAAATAAGAACATGTTAAATTTTATAAGTAAGCTTTTTGGCAACAAATCAGAACGGGATGTAAAAAGCATATTACCCTTGGTTGAAAAAGTAAAGGCGGAGTTTGCTAAACTCGGAGATATAAGCAATGATGAATTAAGGGCAAAAACCATCGCTTTTAAGGAGGCCATTGCTCTTGGTCTGGCTGAAATTGACAGCGAGATACAGGGAATCAAAGACAAAACCGAGAACAACCCCGATCTGGACGTTAACGAAAAGGTAGCTTTATATACCCAGCTTGATAAACTGGAAAAAGACCGTAACAAAGAGCTGGAAGTAATATTGATGCAGATCCTTCCCGAAGCATTCGCGGTTGTAAAAGAAACTGCCAAGCGTTTTAAGGAAAATAGTACCATTGAGGTTACTGCAACCCAATTTGACCGTGACCTTGCTGCACGCAAAACGAATGTTTTAATAAAAGGTGATAAGGCTATCCACCATAATAAATGGATCGCTGCCGATAATGAGGTTACCTGGGATATGGTGCATTATGATGTACAGCTCATCGGCGGTATAGTATTGCACCAGGGTAAAATTTCAGAAATGGCCACCGGTGAAGGTAAAACACTGGTTGCCACGCTGCCCGCCTACCTGAATGCTTTAGCCGGACAGGGCGTACATATTGTAACGGTAAATGATTACCTGGCCCGGCGTGACTCGGAATGGATGGGGCCGCTATATGAATTCCACGGTTTGTCAGTTGATTGTATTGATAAACACGAGCCAAATTCGGAAGAAAGACGCAAGGCTTACATGTCTGACATCATTTTTGGCACAAATAACGAGTTTGGTTTCGATTACCTGCGTGACAATATGACACGCAGCCCCGAAGAATTGGTGCAGGGTAAACTGCATTATGCCATGGTGGATGAGGTTGACTCGGTATTAATTGATGATGCGCGTACCCCGCTGATTATTTCTGGTCCGATCCCGCGTGGCGATGAACATGAGTTTTATGAGTTAAAACCACGGATCGAGCGCCTGGTTAACGCGCAAAAAAACTATGTGAATGGTGCATTGAACGAAGCCAAAAAACTGATCGCTGAAGGAAAAACTGGTCCGGAAGAAGGTGGTATGGCCTTATTGCGTGCATTCAGGGGCTTGCCGAAGAGCAAAGCGCTGATCAAATATTTAAGTGAGGGCGCCAACAGGCAAACTTTGTTGAAATCCGAGAATTACTACATGCAGGACCAAAGCAAGGAAATGCATAAAGTGGATGCCGAATTGTTTTTTATAATTGATGAAAAAAACAACCAGGTGGAGCTGGCCGAAAAAGGAATTGAGCTGATCACTTCTTCAGGTGAAGACCCGAGCTTTTTTGTGATGCCTGATGTGGGTACTGAAATTTCGGACATAGAAAAATCAAGCGCTCCTGCTGAAGAGAAAATTGCAAAGAAAGATGAACTGATGCGCGATTTCTCTATAAAATCGGAGCGGATCCACTCGGTTAACCAGTTGTTAAAGGCATATACCCTGTTTGAAAAAGATACAGAGTACATTTTAGATCAGGGCAAGGTGAAGATAGTTGACGAGCAAACTGGTCGTGTATTGGATGGCCGCCGTTACTCTGATGGCTTGCACCAGGCCATTGAGGCCAAGGAAAACGTAAAGGTGGAAGATGCCACCCAAACATTTGCAACCATTACCCTGCAAAATTATTTCCGTATGTACCACAAACTTTGCGGGATGACAGGTACAGCGGTTACTGAGGCCGGTGAGTTTTGGGAAATATACAAACTGGACGTGGTTGAAATACCGACCAACACCCCCGCAAGCCGCGCCGACAGGCAGGATCTTGTTTACCGTACAGTTCGTGAAAAATACAATGCTGTTGCTGAAGAAATTGTAAAACTGACACAGGAAGGCCGTCCGGTGCTTGTGGGTACAACATCGGTTGAAATTTCGGAATTACTGAGCCGGATGCTGAAACTGCGCGGTATAAAGCACAATGTGTTAAACGCCAAAATGCACCAGAAGGAGGCTGATATTGTGGCCGAAGCCGGTCAGAAAAGTACCGTAACTATCGCAACCAATATGGCAGGCCGTGGTACCGATATAAAATTAGGGCCTGATGTAAAGGATGTGGGAGGTTTGGCCATTGTGGGTACCGAACGTCACGAATCACGCCGTGTTGACCGCCAGTTACGCGGGCGTTCAGGCCGCCAGGGCGACCCCGGATCGTCACAATTCTTTGTATCGCTTGAAGATAACCTTATGCGTTTGTTCGGTTCGGAAAGGATCTCGAACCTGATGGTAAAAATGGGTATTGAAGAAGGTGAAGTGATACAGCATTCCATGATCTCCAATTCTATTGAACGCGCGCAGAAAAAAGTAGAAGAAAATAACTTCGGCATCCGTAAGCGTTTGCTGGAATATGATGATGTGATGAACTCACAGCGTACTGTTATTTACTCCAAACGTAAAAATGCTTTGTTTGGCGAGCGCCTTGATGTTGACATCAGCAATACCATTTTTGATGTGGTTGAAGATGTCGTTTCTGAATACAAGGAAGCAAATAATTTCGAAGGCTTTATACTGGAGATTATCCGTTTGTTCTCGCTGGAAATAGAAATCACCCACGATCAGTTTGCTGACATTTCTGCTAACGCATTGGCTGACCGTGTATTTGCGGAAGTAACCTCTTTTTATAAACGTAAGCAGGAAGCCATTGCCAACCAGGCATACCCGGTTTTAAAGGATGTTTTTGAAACAAGGGGCGAATACGTGGAAAATATTGTGGTGCCGTTTACCGATGGCATACATGGCATACAGGTATCGGTTCCGCTTAAAAAAGCCATCAAAAACAAAGGGCTCGAAGTATTTAAGTCATTTGAAAAGAATGTGACCCTGTTCCTGATCGACGATGCCTGGAAAGAGCACCTGCGTGAAATGGATGAGTTAAAACAATCTGTACAGAACGCGGTTTACGAACAAAAGGACCCCTTGCTGGTTTACAAATTCGAGGCTTTTGAATTGTTCCGCCAGATGCTGGCCACAGTGAATAAGGAATTGGTTAGCTTCCTGTTCAGGGGAGTGATCCCGGTGCAGCAGGACCCCGATGAGATCCGCGAGGCAAAGCCTCAGCCCAAGCTTGATCTTAAAAAGCTGCGCACCTCAAAACCAGAACTTGTTAGCGAAGCCAATGGCGCCGCTATGCAGGATATGCGCGAGTTACAAAAAGCAGCCCCGGTAAGGGTTGAAAATAAGATAGGCCGGAACGACCCTTGTCCTTGCGGCAGCGGTAAAAAGTATAAAAATTGCCATGGCGTAGGGTTGGTGTAGGCCTCACCCAACCCTCTCCAAAGGAGAGGGCTTAAAAAGTATGCGAAGTTCAAATCTTCTGCTAAAGGAGAGGGCTTAATAAAGAGCGCAGTTCAAGTCCTCTCCTTTGGAGAGGATTTAGGTGAGGCTTGAATGTAGCATGGAGACATAATTTACCAGGTTTAAAATCAACGCCTTGCCGGTTGGAGATGTTTAATTGGGATTTAGAAACAATGAAAAAAGCAACATCTTATAACATCGCTAAACTAAGCCTGATAGCCTGCTGTATTTTTTTTATGCCCTTATTTTCATCCGCCCAAACCCGCGGTAAAGTAGAGGTGGTAAAAGATCCACTGATTGATACACTCATCGCCAGGCGGTCTTTTTTATTAAATAAAAACAATATTAATGGTGAGGAAACTGCGAATGGTTTCCGGGTGCAGATCTTTTTCGGATCAAGCAGGCAGGCCGCTTATGATGCCCAGGCAAAATTTATGAATGAATATCCCGAAATTCATACTTATATCACTTATATCGAACCAAATTTTAAAGTCCGGGTGGGCGATTTCAGGACACGCTTAGAAGCCCAAAAGCTGGAAACAGCCCTTGGAGAACTATTCAAAAGCCTTTTTATTATCCCCGAAAAAATAAACCCTCCCAAACCTGATGCCGCAAATGATTAAGGAACAGATACAGCAACTTTCAAAAAATATTTATAACGATGTAGTAGCCAATCGCCGCCACCTGCATTCACATCCCGAACTGTCTTTTCATGAGGTGGAAACCTCGGCTTTTGTTGCCGCCAGGCTGGATGAACTTGGCCTGCAATATAAAAAAATGGCGGATAACGGCCTGGTGGCTTTAATAAAAGGCGAAAAACCATCGGATAATGTAATTGCCCTGCGCGCCGATATGGACGCCCTTCCCATTTTGGAAGCTAATGATGTTCCCTACAAATCACAAAACGCCGGGGTGATGCATGCTTGCGGACATGATGTACATACATCCTCTTTATTGGGTACCGCGAAAATATTGACAGCACTGAAAAGCGAATTTGGCGGAACTATCAAACTGATCTTTCAACCAGCCGAGGAAAAATTACCCGGCGGAGCCAGTCTTATGATAAAAGAAGGCGTACTGGAAAATCCAAAACCACAGGCCGTGTTGGGCCAGCATGTAATGCCCTTCATTGATGCCGGCAAAGTGGGTTTCCGCGCAGGTAAATACATGGCCTCCACTGACGAATTATATGTTACCGTTAGGGGCAAAGGCGGCCATGGCGCGCAACCCCAGCAAAATATCGACCCGGTTATTATTACCGCTCATATATTGACGGCTTTGCAGACGATAATAAGCAGATCTGCCGATCCAAAAAGTCCTTCTGTACTATCATTCGGCAAGGTGATTGCCAATGGCGCTACCAATGTGATCCCCAACGAGGTTTACCTGGAAGGTACGTTCAGGACGATGGACGAACAATGGCGCAGCGAAGCCCACATCAAAATTAAAAAGATGGCCGAAGGTATTGCCGAAAGCATGGGCGGCAGTTGCGAGTTTAATATTGTAAGGGGATATCCGTTCCTGATTAACGAAGAAAAATTAACCGCCTCCGCACGCGGTTTTGCCGAAGATTATTTAGGTAAGGAAAATGTTCTCGACCTGGATATTTGGATGGCTGCCGAGGATTTTGCTTACTATTCTCAGGTGGCAGATGCCTGTTTTTACAGGTTAGGCACCCGTAATGATAGTCGCGGGATTACTTCATCTGTGCATACGCCTACTTTTGATGTGGATGAAAGTGCGTTGGAGTTGAGCACAGGTTTGATGGCATATCTGGCGGTTAAACAATTGGGGAATTAAGTGGTGTAATCTTTGGTAAAAAAAGGCTTTGTCATTGCGAGCGCAGCGTGGCAATCGCGAATATTGCATAACCGCTATGCATATTTGCTATGTTATAGTTCGCGATTGCTTCGTTCGTACCTCACTCACAATGACAAAGCCTTTTATTTACATAATAAATAACCAAATGGCGGATAGTCATTTATTCTTTTCAATCCGGCTAATGAAAAAAATCAGCCTTTTCGCTTTCTGCTTTTTCCTTATCGCTTTCAGCTCCCTCGCCCAGCAGATCAAGCGCTTTAACCCTGATACCATCCGCACTATTGTTATTGATTCGGCGGTAAACATTCATTCGCACCATTTGAATGCCCAGGATTTTATTGATGCTGTATTGGCGGATACCGGTTTTTATCAGGCCTTCCGCAATATGAAAAAATATGATTTTACTGCTGAGAACCGGATTTACACCTATAATAAAAAAAACAAAGTAGATGGCCGGATCTACCGCAAAATAAGGCACAGCAATCTGAATGGCCACCATAAAATAGAATTCCTTGCAAAACAGGATACCGGGAATATTTACAAAAGTGATGGCAAATACCAGCTTTATACGGTGGAGATGTTCGACTTTATTTTTATGAATGCCTATAACTCTGATTTTTTTAAAGGACCGGCCCTGCCCGGTTCCGGCGGAAAAAATGAATCGTATAAAGACAAATTAAAGACCCTGATTTTTGCCCCCGGGCATAAAGTAAAGGGAATTCCCTTTATCAGCAGTAAAACGGAATTGTTTTCGAAGGATATGCGGGGCTATTATTACTACCAGTTCGCACGGGGTCAATACCTCGATTCTATCCCGGTTTACCGTTTCAGGGTTGTGAGGAAACCCAGCGAGGGAGACAATGATGTGGTAGTAAAGGAGATGACCACCATTTTCGACACCCGCAACTTTCAGATACTGGGAAGGTATATTGATTTGAAGTACAGTAATTGGATCTTTAGCTTTGATATACAAATGAATATCGAACTCGCCAACATCAATGGCGAACTGTTACCTACCAAAATTACCTACCAGGGCAACTGGGATGTCCCCTTTCATAAAACAGAACGGGCCAGTTTTTTGATAGTGCATAAGGGGTATAAGAAAGAAAAATAAAATATGGGTTTTAATCTCCCACAGAGGCTTAGCCTCGATAAATATCCGCCAATGGGCGGACGGATTTTAATCCGTTGTAAAGAGATAATGAACATGTTAAGAACCGTGGGTTCGATCCATATAAACACTAAGCCAATATGGGCCGTGCCTATGGCACTCTTGAGTTTGACGCATTCATAGTCGATGGGTTAAAACCCATCGCTACAAAATGTTTCGAGCCGAAGGCTCTATAAAAAGGTTATATGTCTTACCCATCAAACTAATCTGTGAAATCACAGCAAAATCGGTGAAATCACCTACCTAAAACCGTTCCTTCAAAAACGTCCCCGTATAAGATGCTTTTTCTTTGATCAAATCTTCCGGTACACCTTCAAAAATAACTTTGCCGCCATAATCGCCGCCTTCGGGACCGATGTCAATTACCCAGTCGGCACATTTTATCACGTCCATATTGTGTTCAATAACAATAATGGTATTGCCATGTTCCAGCAATGCATCAAATGATTTGAGCAGCTTTTTAATATCCGCGAAATGCAAGCCGGTAGTCGGCTCGTCAAATATAAACAGGGTTTTATGGGTATTATTCCCTTTTACGAGGAAGGATGCCAGCTTAATGCGCTGCGCCTCGCCGCCCGATAGGGTGTTGGACGATTGCCCTAAAGCTACATAACCCAAACCCACATCCATCAACGGTTTTATTTTGCTGATGATCTTGGGCTCTTTGGCGAAAAACTCCAGGCCTTCCTCAATGGTCATTTCTAAAACCTCGGATACATTTTTATCGTGATAGGTAACATCCAGGATATGTTGTTTAAAACGTTTGCCATCGCAGGCCTCACACTTTAAAAAGATGTCGGCCATAAACTGCATTTCTATCTTCACCTCGCCTTCACCCTGGCAAACATCGCAACGCCCGCCTTCCACGTTAAACGAGAATGCAGAAGGCTTAAGTCCTGCCGCCTTTGATACCGCCTGTGAGGCGTACAGGTTGCGGATCTCGTCCCAGGCCTTCACGTAAGTAACCGGGTTTGATCGTGATGAACGGCCTATCGGGTTTTGGTCTACCAGCTCTACCTGTTCTATTTTTTGGTAATCGCCGTCAATGCTGTCGTATTGACCGGTTTGCTCTGCGTTATAATTTCCCAGTGTTTTTTGCAAAGCGGGCGCCAGTATGCGTTTTACCAAACTTGTTTTACCCGAGCCTGAAACACCGGTGACCACCGTAAGTACTCCCAACGGGAATTTGGCGCTCACATGTTTAAGGTTATTTTCGCGTGCGCCTTTTATCTCAATAAAATCATTCCATTTGCGGCGGCTTTTAGGGATGGCGATCTCTTCTTTCCCGCTTAAATACCGGCCTGTCAGGCTGCTCTCATCTTTAATAATTTCGGCATAGCTGCCGGTAAACATCAGGTTGCCGCCATGGGTGCCCGCTTCGGGACCAATATCAATAATATGATCGGCAGCCTTCATGATCTCTTCCTCATGTTCAACTACCAATACTGTGTTGCCAACATCGCGTAAGGACTTTAACACGCCTATCAAACGTTGTGTGTCCCTGGGGTGAAGACCTATGCTTGGTTCATCCAATACATAAACCGAGCCCACCAGACTGCTGCCCAAAGAGGTTGCCAGATTAATCCGCTGCGACTCGCCGCCCGACAAAGTATTTGATAAACGGTTCAGCGTTAAATAGCTTAAGCCAACATCATTTAAAAAAGAAAGCCGGTTGGTGATCTCCATCAATAAACGCTTGCCGATTTTGGCATCGGTTTCGTTCAGTTCAATAGTTTTAAAAAATTCAAGGGCCTTATCCAGGGCCATTAAGACTACATCGGTAATTGATTTGCCGTTTATTTTTACATAAGATGCATCCTGCCTTAAACGGCTGCCTTTGCATTCCGGGCAGTTGGTTTTGCCGCGGTAGCGTGATAACATTACGCGGTACTGTATTTTGTAGGTTTGTTCTTCCAGGTCCTTAAAAAACTCGTCAAGGCCACGGAAGTATTTATTGCCTGTCCATAACAGTTTTTGTTCTTTTTCGGTAAGGAAATTATATTGGCGATGGATGGGAAAATCAAATTTCAATGCATTTTTCACCAGCACTTCATTCCATTCGCGCATCTTTTCACCGCGCCAGGGGGCAATAGCGCCTTCGTAAATGCTTTTGCTTTTGTCCGGGATAACAAGATCCTCGTCAATGCCGATTACCTTGCCATAGCCCTCGCAACGCTTGCAGGCGCCATAAGGGTTGTTGAAACTGAAAAAGTTGGGTGTAGGTTCCTCGAAACGGATGCCATCCAGCTCAAACCTGTCGCAAAAAAAGCGTTCCTGTTCCCCGTTATTTAAAGTCCTTCCGTCAACTGGCGGAGAGGATTTAGGAGGGGCTGCATCAAGGTCCTGGTATCGCACAAAACAATCCCCTTTACCTTCAAAAAACGCAGTTTGCACCGAATCGCCGAGACGGCTTATAGTTTCATCTTCATCATTTTTCGAGATGCGGTCGATGACGATCCGTACGGTAGAGGTTGGAGATTGGAGATTAGAGTTTAGGCCGGCTTCATCATTTTCTGCTTTCTGCTTTTTGCTTTTCCCTTTTCCCTTTAACCCTTCACCTTTAACCTTTCCGCTTTCCGCTTTCACCACCTCTCCTTCTACCTCCTCAACAAGCCATGATCCGTCGTCAACAATGCTCATATCCTCCAGCAGGTCTTCTATCTTTGATAATTTGCCGCGGTATTCAACCCGTACAAATCCTTTTTGCATTAAAACCGCCAGTTCTTCTTTTAAACTGCGGTTATTGTGCGGGTATAGTGGACATAAAATAGTTACCTGTGTATCGGTAGCCAGCGTCATAACGAAATTGACGACATCCGTAACCGAATCTTTTTTAACTATGCCGCCCGATACAGGTGAAATGGTTTTGCCAATACGCGAAAAAAGAAGTTTTAAGTAATCATAGATCTCCGTGGATGTCCCTACGGTTGACCGCGGGTTGGATGTAATTACTTTTTGTTCGATGGCAATTGCCGGGGCTATTCCCTTTATGTAATCAACGTCAGGCTTATTCATCCGCCCCAAAAACTGGCGGGCATACGATGAAAGACTTTCCACGTAACGACGCTGCCCTTCGGCATACAGGGTATCAAAAGCAAGCGACGATTTTCCCGAACCCGACATGCCCGTGATTACAACCAGCTTGTTTTTGGGTATGGCCACATCCATATTCTTAAGGTTGTGTACCCTTGCCCCTTTTATGATGATATGATGTTGCGGATCTTTTTCTGCTTCGTTCATTTTAGATAGTCCATAGTCCATGGTCGATAGTCCAAAGTAGCTGCAAATAAAACTACTGACATTGACTATCCGTCATGATGTTTTTTAATACCTGATGTTTCTTCCGGAAAGTTTAAACTAACCATCTATGTCATGGACTATTGACCATCGACTATGGACTTCCCCCAAACCGCAAAAATCCTAAAATATTTAGCAGTATCCAAATGAGTTTGAGAAATTTAGACAGTAAATTTGTTATTCCCTTGTAAAGAATATTGTTGGAAATAGTAAATCAATTTCATTCAGGTTTAAGTATTCAATTTCCATTATTCAAATGCTTTATCATCAATTTCTACCTTACCCCATTATTCCAAAAGTTTCTTTTGGTTTTCAACGGTAACATACAATCGCAAAGCATTATCAATCAATATTTTTTTAGATTTTATATTGGTTAATTTTTGTGCTTTGGCCATTAATTGATCGTCTATTTCAATGTTTGTCCTCATGCTTATAAATTTTAATAAATGCACACATTTTATTATAACTCTTTATAAATCACCCCATCCTTCATCACCAGTTTAACCAGTTTAACCGCGTTTATATCGTCAGCAGGGTTACCCGCTACGGCGATAAGATCGGCAAGATAACCGGTTTTTATATTGCCAAGGTTTTTCAGGCCAAAAACCGCAGCGTTTACGGACGTTGCCGAACGTAAAACGTCAATAGCAGGCATGCCATACTCCGCCATAAGCAGCATTTCGCGGGCATTATCGCCATGCGGAAACACGCCAACATCGCCGCCCATACAAATAGTGACTCCGGCTTTCATAGCTTCGGTAAAAATATAATGTTTCCGTTTTACGTTTGCCGGATCGGGGTCAATCCCCTTTTTCCATCCGTGATAGGTTGAAATTGCCTCCGTTGCCGAAATAGTAGGGCACAGGGCAATGCCCTTCTCTTTCATTAGCCTAAACAGTTCGGGTGTGCCGCCGTCGCCATGTTCAATGGTGGTTACGCCGGCGGTTATGGCCCTGCGCATACCTTCTTCGGTACCGGCGTGTACCACTACTATCCGCCCGCTGCTTTTAGCAACCTCAACAGCCGTTCTTAACTCATCCACGGTAAAGGTAGGTTCGGACGCATCATTTATTCCCCAACGGTAGTCCACATAAATTTTAACCACATCAGCGCCGTGGCCAATCTGGGAGCGAACAGCATGGGTTATGCCCTCCACCCCATCGGCTTCTTCGGCGCCTTTGATAATATTGTTCTCAACCACATCGCTTTTCGGACCGTAACTTCCGGTAGCAACTATTGCCCTGGTGGCTACCAGCATCCTGGGGCCGGGTATAATGCCCTTCTCAATAGCTGTTTTCAATCCCACATCATCATAACCGGCGCCCTCGGTACCCAGGTCGCGGGTTGTGGTGAAGCCGGCCATCAGGGTTGCTTTTGCATGCACCACGGCACGTGCTGTTCGTTCAGCCCGGCTTTCGGTTAATATCTGGTCGTTCCAACTAATTTCATTGTATGGGTGCAGGAACAAATGCGAATGTCCTTCAATCATTCCCGGCATTAAAGTCATACCTTTCAGGTTAATTATTTTTGCTGAGGATGGCGCTGAAATGGTTGACGGCTCACCAACAGCTTCAATACGGTTGCCTTTTACCAACACCCACCATCCATTATGCATTTGCTGACCGTCGAAAACACGGCCGGGTTTTAACAGTGTATAATTATCATCAGTCTTTTGCTGTGCAAAAAGATGGTTGCCAAATAAAAAAATGGCAATAAAAAGAATTTTGATAGTTTTCATTTCAGATAAAGGTAGCGCTTAATTAAAAGAGTGGATAATTATTTTTAAACCGATGCAACCATTGTACCCTGCTTTCCATCTAACTAATAAATGATGTTTTTGGAGCAAAAAATTACTATTGACGATTTGGTCAGGCGATGTAAGGCTGGTGAACGCAAAGCCCAGGAATTGCTGTACAAACAATTCGCTTCAAAAATGCTGGGGGTATGTTTAAGATATGCTGCCGACAGAATGGAAGCCGGGGATATGCTTCAAAACGGCTTTATCAGGGTTTTTCAAAAAATAGCGGATTTCCGTGGCGAAGGTTCATTTGAAGGATGGATGAGGCGTATAATGGTGCACAGTTCAATAGAATATTATCGCAAACACCATAAAATGATGCAAATGGTGGATCTGGAAGATGCAGCAAACGAGAGTTCAAATAACCCCCTGGCAATAGCAAAGTTAGAAGCAAAGGACCTGATGGTGCTGATACAGCAGCTATCGCCGGGGTACAAGATTGTGTTTAACCTTTATGCTATCGAAGGGTATTCACATAAAGAAATAGCCGCGATAGTTGGCATAACAGAAGGGGCTTCTAAATCACAATTGTCAAGAGCGCGCAGTGTATTAAGAGAACAGATTACAAAACTGGAAGGAAAACGATATGGAAATGCAGGATAATGAATTTGATGAATTATTCCGTTCAAAACTGGAAGATATTGAGGCGACGCCTTCAGCCAAAGTTTGGCCCGGCATTGCCGCAGAGCTAAATGCAGGCAAACGCAAAAACACCCTGCTTCTTTTTTTAAGCATCGCGGCCAGTATTATTGTTTTGGTAACAGCCGGGATCTTATTTATCCCCCAAAAGCGCGGGTTAACCGTCAAACCAGATCCTAAAAACAATACAGCGAAAGTTTCCCGGACGATAATTTCATTACCGGCAATAAAAAGCAGTTCAAACCCGGTTACTGCGGAAACACCTCCTGTTAAATTGGATGAAACCGATGTGACAGCTAACAAGCATACACCGGCCCGCTATTTGAAATTGAGCAAGGATATACAGGGACCGCAAGCTGCGGAAAATAGTGTCTCCGGTAAACCCGGCGATCCTTCCGCATTAGCTTCAGCAGTCCAAAAACAACCTGAACCAATTAAAGCGGTTGTGCCGGACGAAAAGATTCAATTGGCGGCCAATCAGGCCCCGGCAGAAACATCTCAACCTGCATTGCCGGCAATAACTTTACAGGAGGATAAGCAGCCGGAGGCGGTTCAGGTTAAACCCGCACATAAAATGCGAAGTTTCGGCGACCTGCTCAATGCGGCTGTAGCAAAAGTTGATAAACGCAGGGATAAGTTTATTGAGTTTACAAATGATGATGATGAAACAACGGTAACCGGGATTAACCTCGGCATTATAAAGATAAAAAAAGGTGAATAATAATAATTCTAACGGCTAAAATATCAGGATATGAAACGATTAATTTTTACAGCAGCTGCGGCACTTTTTGTAAGCGGGGTTTTTGCACAAAACCTGGCCGCTGACACCAATAAAAAACTGGGGGATACTACCCAAACCGAAGGGCCAAGATATTTAGTAAAGCATGGCGATCATCAGTTTTCAAATGATACCATTGCACATAATTCCGGCAAACATTACCCTAAATTTTCGATAGGTATAACTTTTTCAAGGTTCGACCTTGGTTTGGCTACCCTGGTTGATAATGGCAGCTTCACGCTTTCGCCGCAAAACCAGTTTTTGCGCTATCGCTCATGGAAAACAAGCAATGTGGGTTTTGATGTGTTCCAGATGGGGGTAAGATTTAGCAATGCTTTTAAAATTTATGTTTCCGGCGGTTTCGACTGGACGCTGATCCGTCTGCGGAATAATATTACAATACTTCCCAACCAACCGGTTTTAACTTACCGGCAGGATAATATTGACTATAGTAAAAACCGTTTCTCTTCAAGTTATCTGCGTGTTCCTTTATCATTTGAATTCAGGACAAAGGCAGTCAGGCACGGCGAAAGGTTCCATTTTGTGTTCGGCCCTGACGGCGGCTTCCTGCTCGATGGCATGGTTAAACAGATCAGTCACGAATTCGGCAAGCAAAAAGTTTCCGACTCCTACCATTTTACCACATTCCGCTATGGTGGGTTCGCCCGCATCGGGTACGGCGATGTTGGTATTTTTGCAAAATATTATACAAACGACATGTTTGAGAACAGCCCTGCCCAGGCAGGTTTGAAAAACTTCTCCTTTGGGTTTACAGCAGGGTTTTAGGACAGGGGGGCGTTGATGCTATAATAACTACGGCGATAACTTTTTCTATCTGTAACAATACCAATGGAAAAACAATCAAAAGTTAAACGAGGTATCAACATAAAAGCCTCCGCTAAAAAGCTGAAATTTAACGAATATATAAATGGACAAAACATCCGCCGGCAAAAAATGGATCTATTATAATTTTGTTCTTGCATTCGCGGTATATTGGTTTTCAAACTTGTTCCTGTGGTTTCCATGGAGCATTAACCCTTTGCTTGGGATAACCCTTATGTTAACAGTGGCGCCCATTGTTTGGGGTATTGCTGTATTTCAATCACTAATCAGGTTTCGGGGCAACACACAGTTAAATGGAGCTATAATTATCGCACTGATATTAGGTGTAGTTGCGGTTGTGTCTGACTATATTTTTTTTGGTGTTATCAGAGGGGCAATCAGGGACCTGTACAAGCCAACTACTTTTTATGGATACGCTTTTTTATTTACTCTTCCTTTTATTGAAATTTTGTTATTCCCTAAATTCATTAGCCGAAAAAAGAAAACTATAACAAATAAAGACTTCACACTTGCTGCAATTTTAGGAATAGCCTGTTTATTAGCGTTAACAGCAATTATAAGGCTTGACATAAAGATAAACTAAAACGGAACAAAACGTAAATACCTTTTTGGACATTGCCTGATGAGGCCACCAGTATGCCCGAAAAGCTGACAGCGGCGCTGGTGGTCAACCGTTTTAACAGTGTAGCAAAGGTGTTCTCAAAATCAACAACCATTTTATATTACCGTTGGGTTGAACCATCATTCACGGCAATAAACTGGTTATTACAGAAGGTGCACAGCTTTCCTTTAACGGTTACTGTTTATTCGCTTTCAAGTAATGCTTTGATTTTTATCCGCTGGCCTGTATAAAATATTTGGGGGGCAAAAATAAATAAGATAGCCGATAGTGCAGGGAAATCGCTTTTAAAAAGGGAGGCACCTTCGGAGCCAAAAAATGCGCGGTTATTCTCTATAAACAGGATGCTCCTTCGGAGCTATAAGCGCTCGAACGCACGACTCCAGCGGAGTCGCGTGTTTATAGAACGGCAAAATAGAAAATTCAGGCTCCAGAGGAGCCCCCCCTGGGACTTCAATGCTTTAAAAGCGATTTCTCTGGCCGATAGTGGCACGATTGTTATTGTTTACATTTGCTTTATTATATTTACATAAAATCAATTGCTGCTATGAAAGCTGAAACGTTAGATGTATTTAAAATCTTCGAAAAAACACATGGCGAAGACCAGGCTAAAAAGATTATTACTTATTTCGAAAACGCCGATACGATAGCTATTCAGAAAGAAATAGCCGCTAAAACAAATAGCCTTGCCACAAAAGAAGATGTTGCCAACGCAAAAACCGACATGATAAAATGGATGTTTATTTTTTGGATAGGCCAGATAGCTGCAACTTTTGGATTCATCATTCTTTATCTAAAGAAATAGCTCCTTTTCGATCAATAAAGATTATGTTGATTAACTGTTTTTCACGAACACCGAACCAAACCTTTCGGGGCATTTTGTAAATTTTCATTTCCCCAATATTATTAAGATTGCCGGCGCTTCTGTTAAATTCCTGATACAAATAATTATGCTGTTTATCTTTCAATATATTTGTTAGCATGAACCGGATAAAACTTAGTGCCGCACTTTTATTTATTATTGTACTCTTTGCCTTTGCCCCAACGGCCCCGCCTGCCGACCTGGTAAGCATTGAGCAAAATTTAAAAAAACTGGATGTTTTAGGAAGCGTGCTTTATGTTGCCGCCCACCCGGATGACGAAAATACCCGCCTGCTGGCCTACCTGGCCCAGGAGAAACATTACCGTACCGGTTACCTTTCTATAACCCGTGGCGATGGCGGCCAGAATTTATTGGGCAGCGAGCAGGGCGAACAATTGGGCCTGATCCGCACCCAGGAACTGCTGGCGGCACGTAAAATTGATGGCGCCGAACAGTTTTTTACCCGCGCCAACGACTTCGGTTTTTCAAAAGGACCGGGCGAGACTTTAAAAA
>JBIOHE010000052.1:0-18482 GCA_044448725.1 Sphingobacteriales bacterium
GGGATAATCATTCGATCATCCCTATTTTGAATGTGTTTTTGGTTGATTATGTGAGTGGTTGATTAAGTTAAGAAAAGTTTCTAAACCCAATCAACTTAATCTAACCTGATCAACCTCAAACCAATTCTCCCTGCCCAATCAAATGATTGGCAGCAAGGTATTCTGCAATCTGCACCGCATTAGTTGCAGCGCCTTTGCGCAGGTTATCCGATACAATCCAGCAGTTCAAAGTATTTGCCTGGCTTTCGTCCCTGCGGATGCGGCCTACAAATACGTCGTCCTTATCATGCGCATCAAGCGGCATTGGGTATTTTAGGTTGGCTATATCGTCAACCACAACAATACCGGGTGATTTCGCCAGTAATTGTTTTACTTCTTCCACATCAAAATCATTCAAAAACTCGATGTTTACCGATTCTGAGTGACCGCCCATCACCGGGATACGAACAGTGGTAGCAGTTACCTTAATGCTGTCGTCACCCATAATTTTGGTGGTTTCGTTCACCATTTTCATTTCTTCCTTGGTGTAACCATTTTCGGTGAACGAATCGATCTGCGGGATCACGTTCAGGTCGATGGTATAAGGATAAACCTTAGGACCGTCAATGCCTTTACGTTCGTTAAACAACTGGTCAACAGCCTTAACGCCTGTGCCTGTAACCGACTGGTAGGTTGACACAACCACCCTTTTAATTTTGTATTTATCGTGCAGTGGTTTTAAGGCCACTACCATCTGAATGGTTGAGCAGTTGGGGTTAGCAATAATTTTATCTGCTGCCGTCAATACATGCGCGTTAACTTCGGGCACTACCAGTTTTTTGGTAGGGTCCATGCGCCATGCCGATGAATTATCAATAACAGTTGTGCCTGCCGCCGCGAAAAGTGGCGCCTGTGCCAATGAAGTGCTGCCCCCTGCCGAAAATATGGCAACATCGGGGCGCTGTTTTATCGCATCCTCAACAGAAACCACCTTGTACTGCTTACCCTTAAAAGTGATTAGTTTACCAACACTTTTTTCTGAAGCTACGGGGATTAATTCTGTAACGGGGAAGTTGCGTTCTTCAAGAACCTGCAACATTTTAGTGCCTACCAAACCGGTTGCACCTACTACTGCGACTTTCATTGTTTTTTAAATAGTTTATGAATAAATATATTTTAGATGCAAAGATGCTGATTTTTTGTTGAAATGTTGAAACGTTGCAAGGTTGAAATGTTATTTTAAGCGAAAAGTCTGTAAAACCGATAGAAATAGTTCTGAAAAATAACATCTCAACTTTATAAAAACGATACAACATTGCAATCATCAGGGAAATCGCTTTTAAATAATTAAAGCCTGAGATACCATACTGACGGAAAATCAGCCAGCAATTCGTGCCCCGCCAATTGGCGGACTACCCGTTTTTAGAAAAAGAAATCACAATAAAATATTACCCCTGACGGGGCAATTGCCTGGTGGGTATCGAACGCTACAAATGGGGTAGCCCCTTTCGGGGCATTCGCTTTTTAAACGCGATTTCCCTGTTACATTCATTCACTTAATCAACTTAATCAACCAATTTTTTACCTTTGCGGCAAAACGATCATTGTATGAGCGAAAAGATCCTGGTTATTGGCGCCAACGGACAAATAGGCACCGAATTAGTTGCTGCTTTAAGGGGTATTTATGGCGCAGATGCGGTGATCGCTTCGGACCTGAAAAGTCCGGTTTATAATATGAGAAAAAATAGCGGTCCTTACGAGATCGTTAATGTTTTGGACAAGGATAACCTGCACCATATATTTGATAAGTACCGTCCCACGCAGGTTTATTTGCTGGCAGCTATTTTATCCGCAGTCGGCGAACAAAAACCTAAACTGGCCTGGGACCTCAACATGACCGGCCTTTTACACATCCTCGATTTTGCGGTGGAATTTAAAGTCGAAAAAGTTTTCTGGCCAAGTTCCATTGCTGTTTTCGGGCCGCACTCGCCGCAACAGCAAACGCCCCAGTATTGCGTAATGGACCCGAATACGGTTTACGGCTTCAGCAAACTGGCTGGTGAGCGCTGGTGCGAATATTATTTTACCAAATACGGGCTTGATGTACGCAGCCTGCGTTACCCGGGCCTGATTGGCTGGCGGGCGAACCCCGGCGGCGGCACTACCGATTACGCCGTACATATTTTCCACCAGGCTTTGAAAACAGGGCGGTATGAGAGTTTTTTGTCGGCTAATACAGCACTGCCCATGATGTATATGGATGATGCCATACGGGCTACGATAACGCTGATGAATGCGCCTGCGGATAAGGTAACAATCCGTTCGGCCTATAACCTGGCGGGCATCAGCTTTACGCCGGCGCGATTGGCGGAAGAAATAAAAAAGCATATACCCGGTTTTGAAATAAGTTATGCAGAAAATGATCCGCGCCAGGCAATTGCCGATAGCTGGCCAAAATCAATTGACGATAGCTATGCACAAAATGACTGGGGCTGGCAATTGGAGTATGACCTCCCGAAAATGGTGGCCGATATGCTGGTGAACCTGAAAGATATTATTTAATAACACGAATTTCACGAATTATTTCGAATTTCACCAATTCAAGATAATTCGTGAAATTCGCGGTTTTAAATTAGAGACAATTAGTGACAATATAAATAAGTATGGGAAGAGCATTTGAATTCCGGAAAGAAAGAAAACTTAAGCGCTGGTCTAAAATGGCAGTGCAGTTTACCCGTTTAGGTAAAGAAATTGTAATGGCGGTGAAGGCCGGCGGCGGCGATCCTAATACCAACTCGCGCCTTAGAACTGCTATACAAAACTCCAAGGCCGTAAATATGCCAAAAGACCGTGTTGACGCGGCTATAAAAAGAGCGATCAGCAGGGACGAAAAAGATTATGAAGAAGTAGTTTATGAAGGCTACGCGCCTTATGGCGTTGCTATATTGGTTGAAACCGCTACCGATAATATTAACCGTACCGTAGCTAACGTACGCAGCTATTTTACAAAATATAACGGTTCGCTGGGCAAAACAGGTTCGCTGGACTTTATTTTCAGCCGTAAATCTGTTTTTACTTTTGAACCCGGCGAACGCGACCTGGATGAGTTGGAGTTTGAACTGATTGATGCAGGTTTGGAAGACCTGTTTGTTGAGGCTGATGAGGAGGGTAACGATATTGCCGTAGTTCACGCAGCTTTTGAAGATTTTGGAAAGATGCAAAAAGCATTGGAACACCTGGGCATCGAGGTGAAATCGGCCAAGCTGGAGCGTGTAGCACAATCTTTTCACGAAGTTACAGAAGAACAGGTTGCCGATATTATGAAACTGATTGACCGTTTGGAAGAAGATGATGACGTGCAGGCGGTTTATCATAATATGGCTGAGTAATTTCGGATTTCGGAATTTCGATTTCGGAATTAAAAGGGAATTGAAATTTATATACTGAATAGATAAAATCGATATAAAAACTGCGAAGCCACCAAAAGATAATCGGAAATTCACATGCTAATAATATAAATCCGAAATCGAACATTCGAAATCCGAAATTAAATTATGCCACTTTTCACCTCACGTAAGCAGGAAAAAAAAGTTAAAGTAACGTGTGGCAATGGCTTGCTTTTTGTTGAAAAGGAGAATGGCAAACAACAGGCTTTCCCTTTGGAGTGGTTTCCGAAATTGCTTAATGCGACAGATGAGGAGCGTGAAGACTGGGTACAAACGGATAAAGGGATTCATTTTAACCAGCTTGATCTGGATGTATCAATTTGAAGCGGATAAAAATTTGTCATTGCGAGGCACGAAGCAATCGCGAAATATGCATAATCGCCCTGTGAAGTTCGCGATTGCTTTGTCGTTCCTCCTCGCAATGACATGTCCTTTGTCGTAGTGGTTCTAATATCTCAAATTTTCAAATAAACATGACTTTCGAAGAGTTTTTTAAGAAAAAGAAAATTGACGTGGCAGCTTTGGAAGAAGGCGATGCGGGCTTGTTTTCTGAATTTAAAATTCATTTCGAACAAATGGGCGATAAGAGCTTTGATCATTCAAAAAAATACTGGTTCAATAAATTAAGGCGGCAATTCCCGCTTGCGCCAGAAGTTAAAATTGAAAAGCCCGCAGTCCCGGAGGCACAGACAGAACAAAGCCCGCCAGAAAAATCAGCTGAAACTGTTGCCGCCCCACCGGCAGCTAAAATGGGCTTTGTGCCGAAATTCAGGGCCGGTAATATGCCAAAGCCTGTGGTAAGTGCAGATGAAAAAAAGGAAGAGCCTTCAACCCCAGCCGTCACAGAAAATACCGAAGCGGAAAAGCCTGCAGAAAGTACTGAAGTGAAACCAGCCTATAAACCCCGCTTCAATATGAAAAGCATTCCTCCAAAACCACCGGAGGAATAAGGGATAATTTATCCATAATAAGTGAAATAATTTAATCAACCACTCACTTACTAAACAAATCAACCAATTTATCGCAACAGCGTTAAACTGCCGGAAAGCAGGCTACAGACGGGATTGACGTTAATGATGTAATAATAAACCCCGGCCGGTAATGGTGTTCCGCCTGAATTACCATCGAATGGGGTAGCATATCCTCTTGACTCAAAAACCTTCTGACCGAACCTGTTAAATACCTGAACCAGGGCGTTTGTGTAGTTTTCGATGCCTTTTATCACCCATATATCGTTAATGCCATCGCCATTAGGCGTAAATGTATTGGGGATATTTAACGATGATAAGCCAACGAGGATATTTACCTGAAAGCGGGCGCTTTCGCAAGTGCCGGTATATTGCGTTACATATACGCTTCCCGAGCTGGTAGCAGATACCTTGAATATGCCGCTGGCTTGATCATCCAATGCCGAAGTACTTGTGGCTGTGCTGTACAAGCGGTAGCCAAATTGTGGCTGTGTATTTTTTACAATTACCAGCACCTCTCCCGGGCTGCATACTTCAAGGTTATCCGCGATGGGCGGAGGGACCGTTTCAGCATCGTCTGCCACGGTATAGTTCGCCGTTGCGATGCCGCAGGCTGTACCATCTTTTACCTGCAATGTATAAACTCCTGCACCAATTCCTTTTAAATTCAAAGAATTGCCGGCAACCTGCTGCGATGCGTTCAGCCAGGTATAGGTGTACGGAGGCACACCGCCGGTTATAGTGATGTTTTGAATACTTCCCTTGCCAAGGGAACATTCGTCATTAGTGATTTGAGCCGATCCGGGTGTGATTTGTATCGGGGGGATACTGTTAATAGTATAAACCTTACTTTGCCGGCTGCAGGCTGCGCTTGAGGCAACAAGGTAATAATTGCCCGGCGGTGCGTTAATAAAGTCAAGAGCGCCAAATACCACTTTATTATTTGCATCAAACCACTGATAAGTAGTGGCGCCCGGAGCGGTGATTCCCTTTATGGAACCATTACTAATGGCACATGTGGAAGAGGTTATGTTAACCAATGAATCATTTATTGATACCGGGTTTATTGAATTGATGGTAAATACCTGGCTCCTGAGTTCAGGGCAATTAAAATCATAATCAACATAAAAATAATATTGGCCGGCCGGGGCATTTGTTAAATTCAGCTGGCCGCTTTCAAAAATTCCACCATTAACCTTGCTCCAGCCATAGTTTGCGTTACCCCCGTTTGCAATGGCTATGCCAGTTATCGACCCATCTGCGGCAGCGCAATCTGCGCTGTTTATTTTTACCTTGGTGGTGTCAATCAGCGGCGTTGCCAGGGGCGGCAATACCTGGCATATTACCGTGTCGCTGTTACAGCCGTTACTATCAGTAATATATAATGAGTAATTACCGGCCGGCAGGTTATTTACACTGTTTGTATTTGAAAGCACCGTCCCGGTTGAATCCTTCCAAAAGTAATTGGCTACTGTAAAACCAGGGGCAGTGCTGGGGTAAGTGGTAAAATTACCGGTAGTAACATTGCAGTTTAACTGCATTGTTGATGCATAAACCTTTGGCAGCAAACTGGTAATGGTAAACGTCCCCGACCCAATGCTGCAGGTCCCGCCTTCATTGATGTCGATGGAATAGGTGCCCGGCTCTAAGTTATTTATGTTTTGCGTATGGCCGATAATCTTGCCGTTACTGTCGGTCCAGGTAAACTGAAAGTTGCCCTGCCGGGGTTCATTAAATACAATTGAACCGGCGTGATGGCAATCATAGTTGGTAATAGTTACTTCATTTTGCCCGATAGTGAAGGGCTGAAAACCAAAGGTATTGTTGTTAACGGTTGATGAGGCCATTACATTCATCTGGATATTGCCTGAATATTGCCAAACCCCGTTTGTATTCGCGGTAACCGTTGCGAAACAAAAATTTGGGTTACAGGTGGTACATTGGGTTTTGTAATAATACAGTTGCACGGTCGCCCCCGGCGGGGCGTCACCCGAAACGGAATTGGGAAGCAGCGATATTATCCTGATATAATTAGTACCTGAAGGATCAGCAAGCTGTACATTGGTATTGCAGTAAAATTCGTTTTGTATAACATTGGTAGTTGAATTGTTAACAGCTACTATCGGGTTGATATACCCGGTAAAAATATTCTGATCTGCAGGCGTAGTACCGCCGATAGTTGCATTAATACCTGTATTTTCCACGATGGCGTCGGCGCCATTTCCTAAATAGTGGGTAGCGCTTTTATCAATACCAAAATAATTTCCTCTTACAATCAGTGTTGCCTGGCTAAAGGCCGATATTGCTGTTTGTGTTGCGCTGAAGACATTGCCGGTAATATTTAACGTGGTATTGGGGTCGTTAACGAGTACAAAAGCATTGCTGCCGGATGGAATTAATGTGGTCCCTTTATAATCAGTACCAAAAAAGTTATTCTGTATGGTAACTGATTTATTAATTTGATTGGCCGAACCATCGCCAAAATCAATACCATTATTATTACCGCCTTCTATAACGTTTCCATCCCCTGCTGCGTTGCCGCCGATCAATAAATTATCATAATCAGCAAGTGAATACAGTAATGACCAGTTTGCAAATATTGTTACACCGTCGCTATCTGCACCTATAAAATTACTTTGCACAACAGCATTTTGCAAAAAGCCACCTATGGCATACCAGTTCCCGGAAATTACATTTCCTTTCCCGGGGGCGCCAATAACCAGTTTGCAATTTGCCCCGGTTATAATTGCCGACCCAAACCTGCTCGCCGCCGCAGAGAACCCTTTGATGTATAATCCATAAAACTCCACGGCATCGTTAACGCCGACAAGGTTTGAAACAGTAAAAGCATTCAGATTTACCGTTGGCGTAACAACGGTTATAATTACTTTGGCATTGCTTACCCCAAGGAAAGGGCCTGGCTGCGTTGTACCGTCAATGATTACATTCCCGGTAACATCAGGCAGTTGTGTTTTAACTGCAATAGTGGTGGCGTTTAAAGGTAAATTAAAATTTATAAAATCTACCTGGCCGGTCCCGTTGGCTGCTGCATTTATTAAGGCCTGCCGTAATGTTCCGGGACCGGAATCGGCATTACTGGTCACAATAAAAGTAGCAGCGAAAAGGGAATTGCAAATAAAAAAGAAAACGATTAAAAGAAATAACCTTTTAAAAAACATACGGGTTCAATTGCCAATGAAAATAAAGATTCTCATTCACAAAACTATAATAAAGATAAGTAATTTACAGACTATGCAACAAAATCAGCGTAACTCATTCAACCTTAGTAACCTTTGTTCTTTCTGATACCCCGTTTTCATTAATTGCCTCGATCTGGAAATAGTATGGAACCTCTTTATCCATCGTTTTAAGATAATATTCGTTACTGCTATGCACCATTATGCAGTTATACAGCTTATCCGGCGCGGTGCCGGTGTATATGTTATAGGCGAATGCATTATCAACGGTTTGCCATTTTATCCAGGCGCTGCGTTTATCTTTTTCGGTTCGTAAAACTATAAAGCTTTTTACCGTGTCGGGCTTGCCGCCGCCGCCATTGCCAAATACCCGTAAACCGCTTACAGCAAATTTACCGGTAGGTGTATGTACGTTTACCAGTTTAATATAACGTGCTTTTACAGGGCTTTGCAACTCAATATAATCATGCGGAACATCGGTTTTATTGGCGCTTTTATCAGCTAAAATATGCCAGTTTTTGCTGTCGGAGGAGTAATATAATTTATATTGGGTATAAGTTGTTGTTGATTTACCCAATATGGTGGCATCCTGGTCGGCATAGTTTATTTGCACAGCGTTTACTGTGCTTTCATTACCCAGGTCGGTTTGTATCCATTCTCCCGGATTGCCGGTAGCGGCGCTCCAGTAAGTTTTTATATTTTCATCAACGGCGTTGTTCGGTAAATAGCCGCCTAAGGTTGACGAAACCTGTACCGGTTTACTATAATTTAACAGCATCCAGCCGGTAAAACGGCTTTGCAGATGATCCGCCTTGCCATCAGGGAGGTAAGTCGGATAGTCGCCGAATGCGGTATTGCAGTACATTACATTATCTTTATCAAACCCGGCGGGCCAGATGCCGAGCCGGCGTTCAAAACTATTTTTTACTGCTATGGTAATTGTTGAGATATGCCAGTAATTTCCCCAGGTATCCATATAAGTGCTGCCATGACCAGCACCCCGGGCAAATCCACCCGGCTTATAGCTAAATGGCATTGATTGCGGGGTAAAGGGCCCCAACGGATTATCGCCCACCACTACACCATCGCTGTAGCCGCTAAATTCCGTGCCGGGTGCGCCGTATTGCAGGTAATATTTGCCGTTATGCTTCGTCATCCACGAACCTTCAATAAAAGGGTCGAGAAAAGTATCATCCATGTATTCCCCAAAACGCTGCCAGCCATAGCGGTAGGGTTGCAGCAGGTACATTTCCTTACGGGTGGCTTTTAAATGAAACGTTTTCGGATCAATCTCTGCACCATAAAGCGGGTAGGTATTGCTGCTGCCGTTATACATATATAATTTCCCGTTATCGTCCCTGAAAAAATCAGGGTCCCAGCCGCCGGGTTCAAATTCGTGTATGGCCTCCTTCCATTCATTGGCTTTTGGGTTGGTGCTCATCCAGATAGGAAAATTTGATGAATAGGTCGAACCAAATACCAGCAGGGTATCGCCCTGCACCCAAACTGCAGGCGCACATAAATCATCATACACATGATGTTCAGGCCTTAAAAACGACCGGGATACGAAATTCCAGTGGTACATATCGCTGCTCCACCAATAACCCCATTGATTGGTGGAGAAAAGGTAATAATCGCCTTTGTACATGGTGATCACCGGATCGGCAGTGGCGCGGTGCTTCCCTTCCGTTGCGAAGTTAGGAATAGGGGTGTATCCATAATCAATATTGATAGGATTACAGTAAGTCAACTGTTTCGGCTGCGCGACAGACCAGTTTGCAGATAGCAGTATCCAGTTTGCAGCGAGTGTTATTAGAAAGAATTTCTTCTTCATTTTGGATGTTAATAGATTTGGATAAGGTCACCCCGGTCCGCCCATGGGCAGATCTGGATGACATGCTTTTCATTACTTTTTATAAAAAACGTTCGAATATAATTATCGCCCGTCTTATTTTATCATCGGGCTTTGAAAATCAAGTTTTTTAAGGCCGCTTTGTATTTCGGGGCAGCTCATAAACAAATTCCATATTAATCCGCTGCGGTAATTCTCGATCATCACCACAATCGGGCCTTCATCAATGGCAAGATACGATTTTGCATACCAATTGTGGGTTTCGCTGAAAGCATCAACAAAGCCATAGTCGCCCCAGGTTTTATCACCCAGATCATAATAAAAGTGGCGCAGCGCCTGCATAGAATATTCAGGGGTATAAGGGAATGCCGATAACGCAGCGGTAGGGGAGATCACACCAAGGTCGTTTGTGGGCGAATGGGCGTTATATCCCTGATAGCTGTCGCTTGCGGTAAGGCCCCAGCAGTTTAAACCATAACCTTTAAATTTCTTAGGGTTATCAACGCAATAGTCATGGTTGATGAGTGTATGGTTGGTATTTTGTTCCCAGTAATCGGCATATCTGTCTTTTAAGCCCTTTGGATCAAGACCCAGGAAAGAGTACTGCGAAAAGAAAAGAGGACCGCCGTAATCAAAACCCAAAGGCAAAATATGCCCGTAAAAAGTTTTGCCATTTTTAAAGAAGTCACTCTGTGCCCATCCCCGGTGATAAACATCTGAGGATACCGGGTACCTGTCGCCCGAGGCGGCAAGTATGTAGGTGATTAAACATTCGTTAAAGCCACGGATCGGGAAATTCATAGCCCAGCCATTGTTTGGCGACCAGTGCCAGTATAAATTATCCCTGCCATTACGGGTGTACCAGCTCCATTCAATATCATTCCATAAGCCATTTATTTTGCCGCGGATCTCCTGTTCTTTTTGATTGTCGCCGTTAAAATATTGTCTTGCGCATAATAAGCCCTGGAAAAGATAAGAGGTTTCCACCAGGTCGCCGCCATCATCCTTCCGGCTGAAAGGGATAATCTTACCGGTTTCGCCATTCAGCCAATGCGGAAATACGCCGTGATAGGCATCTGCGTGATATAAAAAATTAACAATTTTAAGTATCCTGTCAACCGCCTGTTCATGGGTGACCCATTTCCTATGGTCGGCAACAATTATACCCATAACGCCAAAGCCCGAACCGCCGATAGTAACAACTTCGTTCCCGTAGTCGTAAGCCACGTTATTTCTCTCGCGGGCCAGGCCGCTAACAGGATGCCCAAAATCCCAGAAATAGCGAAATGTTTGCCGTTGTACAACATCAAGCAAGGCGCTGTCAGTTAAATTTTTTATAATACCAACTGGTTTTATACCTTCTGATTGGGCTGCTTTTTCAGGTTTTTGGGCCAGGCAACAGGTGGATATTATAATTAAAAAAGGGAGTATAAGTTTTTTCATCTTAGTGTTAGTTCATTTTATTATTTAACAATCGCATCAGCCGGGCCAAGCCAAGCCCAGCCCCGTCTAAACCTGCCTGTCCGGCAGGCAGGTCTCCCCCGCCAGCTGGCAGGGAGACTTTAACTTCGCTCTTTTTTAAAGCCCTCTCCAAAGCCTCACCTAAATCCTCTCCAAAGGAGAGGACTTTTTGATCCTCCCCATTTAAACTTCCTGCATCAGAACCCTCTCCTTTGGAGAGGGCAGGGTGAGGCTTATAAATTCGGACTTTGAAAGCCCAGGTTTTTCATCCCGGTTTTTACTTCGGGGCAACTCATAAATAAATTCCAGAGCAAACCGCTCCGGTAGTTCTCAATCATATCAATTATCGGCCCTTCGTCAATAGCCAGGTCCGAAGTTGCAAACCAGGCGCCGTCGAGGCTGAATGAATCGTAAAAGCCATAAGGCCCCCACATTTTATCGCCCAGTTTATAATAAAAAAAGCGCAGCGCCTTCATGGATTGTATTGGCGTATATGGCAATGAAGCGATAGCTGCGGTTGGCGCTATCACACCAACATCATTGGTCGGCGAACTTGCCGTATAACCGTTGTTCTGAATATCGCTGGCGGTAAGCCCCCAGCAGTTAGCACCATAGCCATAATAACTGTTAGGGTTGCTGACACAATAGTTATAATTTATAGTGGCGTGCGCCTTGTTTTGCACGTCGTAGCCGGCGTAGGCATCTGACAGGCTGTTTGGATTTATCCCTAAAAAGGAATAATGGGCAAAAAACAATGGACCGCCTTCTGCCGGGCCTAAAGGCAACAAAATACCTCCGTAAGTATGGCCGTTTTTCATACTGCCATTACCCGCCCAGCCGTTATCATAAACCGTTTTTGTGATGGGATAGGTGGTTGAGGATGCAGCCATTACATAAGTAATCAAAGCCTCGTCCCAGCCGTTTACCTGCATGTTTGAAGACCATGCATAATTGGGGCTCCAGTGCCAGAATAATGTGTTTTGACCATTCTGGAACCAGCTCCATTGCACGTTGTTCCAAAGTGTATTGATATCGGCCCGTAACTGGGTTTCCGCTGCGCCTGCTGCGTTAAAGTATTGACGCGCAGTAAGCAGTCCTTCCATTAAATAAGAGGTCTCAACCAGATCGGCGCCATCATCCTGGGTGCCGAACGGGACAACTGCCCCCGTAGCGCCATTCATCCAATGGGGGAAAGCCCCGTGAAATGTTTGCGCATTATTCTTTAAAAAGCCTACGATCAGCTGCATCCGGGCCAAACCCTGCGCCCGGGTAATAAACTGACGGTTTACACCGGTAACCAGGGCCATAATGCCAAAACCGGAGCCGCCTGTAGCTACTATGTCGCCGGAAGTATTGCGCTCCCGGGCCAAACCGCTTATCGGGTGCCCGAAATCATAAAAATACTTGAATGTTTGTTGCTGAACAAGGTTGAGCAGCTGGTCATCAGTTATAAGAGGGAATTTATTGGTAGTATCAATAGCGGTTGTCAGCTGTACGGTGACTGGTGATTGTAAATTGCCACCACCTGAGGATTGCAGCCCGGTTGAAACGCTTAGCGTATATTGAGTAAGCGGCAACAGCGTATTGGGTGTTATCACTACAGTACTGTCATTATTCTGATAAGAGGCGGTATAAGTTACAGATGCGCCGGCGTTGCTTTTAAAAGCAATGTTGCTGTTTACTGCAGTATGATTGATTGCCGCCGAAAAAGATAGTTTTATTACCGGCGCAGTATTGACGCCTTTATAGGTAAGCCCGTTATAAACGCCGTTCACCTTTAAAGCGTTGAAACTGAAAGATGCAGGCACAACCTGGACCGGCGGTGCCGGATTGTTCTTTTTACAGCCAAAAAGCGCACTTAAAACCACTAATGCAACACAAATTTTTAAATTTCCCATTCCCCGCAGTGCTTAATATAAAATCCAAATTTTTAACAGTTCAAAAAAAGAGGCTGACTGACCCGCCCGTCCGCCGGTTGGCGGACGGACGGGCAGACAACCTCACAACCAAATCAAATCAAATGTTTACCTTCCTAATTTTTGTAAGTTGTATAATGCACCTATCTCATCTTTACTTAACACTACATTATAGAAACTTACTTGTGTTAAATTACCAGTTAAGTAGCTTGCCCAACCTCCATAATACTGTGGCGAAGTGGGTATATTGTTAACAACTGTTGTTAAACTTGGAGTAGTTTCAAACTGTAACGCACCAAAGGCCATATTTTGAGCACCTGTCCAATTAAGTGGAGAAAATCCACCAGGATTAGCTGTACCAACCGATGCTCCCTGGTAATAAACATTAAATGCGCCTTTAACATCATCGTAGGCAACAATAATATTTACCCAATTATTCCATGGATTAGAAACCGTGTAACCACCCAGCCATCCGTCTGTACCTGTTCCATTACTGCTGACATTAAAACAATGTACTTTAAGCACACCTGTTGTTGCAGTCGCGCCATTATCAAAGAATACATCGAAACTACCCCAAAAACTCTGGCTATTTGCTATAGATACCAGACCTACCGCACCCGTAGTGTTTTGTGGCATTTTAACCCAAAAACTTGCAGTGAAACTATGTAAGTTTTTGATATTCGGTGGTACAGCACTTGTTACATAACTATTAGCGGCACCTTGTAAAGCCTGACCTGTAAGCCCTGTACCAAAGCTTGTACCTGTTGCTGTACCGGTTATACCGGATACTTGTTCCTTAAGATCGCCATTAAATCCCCAGTAAGCTACCAAAGCATTCGTTTCGATATCCTTTGAAGCGGTATATCCCGCAAATGAAGGTAGTGGTACCGAAGGTTTATATGTATTTGGATCAAATTTCTTTTGACACGATGATAACGTCATACCCAAAGCTAAGCCGCCGAGTACTACTGCCATCAATTTGTTTTTTATTGTTTCCATCTCTATTTTGATTTGAATAAAATTAATAACCTTTATTTTGTACTAAATTACCTCCACTTAGATCAATTTGAGTTTGAGGAATGGGCCAATGCTCATTTTTCCCAACCACAAATCCTCTGGAAGCAAAGACAGTACCTGCGCGCCCCTGACGGATCACATCAAAGAAACGCTCGAATTCCATTGCCAATTCTACTCTGCGTTCATGGTAAATAGCTGTACGTAAAGTACCCTGATCTGTCGTGGTAACTTTAGGTAAAATTGAGGCATTACCTTCTCTTGCCCTCGCCCTTACCATTTCTAAGGATGCCAATGCAGCAGCTGAATTACCCAATTCATTATTAGCTTCGGCGTTCATTAGTAATACATCTGCATAACGTAAAACAATTTTGTCCTGCTGGCAGCCTTCGTTAAAACCAGAAACATACAAACTAAATGGCACGTAGGATTTCATATTAAAATAGGTGTCATCGCCAGTTGCAGGGATCGCATCGCCTTCGGGAGTCGTTGTTCCGCGGGTAATAACAGTAGCCGCTAAACGAGGGTCGTTAGCTTCAAATTCGTTAATCAAGTCTTGAGACGGGTTATTGAAACCCCAACCTCCGCCTGTGCTTCCTCTTACTCCCTGTACTTGTGAGTATTGTGAGTTAGAAGCAGCTGCATTACCTGGAATTAATATCATCTGTAGTTCGAAAATTGATTCAGAATTATTTTTATTCTGAGTTCTGAACATTTTTTCAAAATCAGGGAATAACGAATAAATGCCTAAAGTTGTTACTTGTTCGGTATAGGTCTTTACATCACTCCATTTATTTTGATATAGAGCCACTTTTGCGTGCAGCGCTAATGCCGCACCTTTTGTAGCATGACCAATATCAGCCGAACCATATGTAGCAGGCAAGCCTGCTGCGGCATCATTTAAATCGGCCTCAATCGCCGCCCAAACTGCTGCTGCCGGGGCTTGTTTTGGATTAAGTTCCTGCGGTGTAACCGGCGCTTTTAAAACTAACGGGATGTTACCAAAAGCACGTAATAATCTAAAATAAGAATACGCACGAACAAATTTTGCCTCGGCCAAATACCTTGCTTTTAAATTTGCGTCCATGCTAATGTTAGGTACATTACCTAATATTTGATTAGCATAGTTGATATTTTCATATTGCCCCTGCCAAAAATCCGAAATCTGACCTTCGCCTGCAGTTGCGGTAAAGCTTTTAAAATCGTTCATGAAGGATGCATCATTTGCACTACTTCCCTTATCGACGTCACCGGACCCCATGCTTTCTATTGCGATGGGTGCAAAAGAAACATTTGTCCAGCCGTGTAAGTTAGCATACATAGCGCCAACTGCATCTGTTGCATCTTGTTGGTTTTGCCAAAACTGCTGTGAAGTTTTTGTATTACTTGTTTGGACATCCAGGAAACTCTTTTTACACCCTTGTGAAAGGGCAAGAGCAGCAATCAAACTTAGTCCAACTGCTTTTCGTATAAAATATTTTCTATTTTTCATTTGAGTAATCATTAAAAGGTAACGTTAACACCAAAATTATAGGTAGCATACAATGGATACACATTAGCATCTATACCTGCGTTAGGGAAGCTTCCGCCAACTTCCGGGGTAAAGCCTTTATACCCGAATATGGTGACCGGATTTTGTGCATCTGCATAAATACGGATGCTTTGTATTCCATATCTTTTTAGCCCCTCGGCCGGAATAGAATAGCCTAATTGTGCTGTTCTGATACGGAAATAAGCGCCGCTCGAAACATAAAATGAATTTGGTTGGGCATTTGTGTTAGAACCAATATTTACCGAGGGATAATAGTTTGATGAACCTGCAGCGTACCAACGATTAGTAAAGAAATCCTCGGTAAAGTTTTCGTTGCCGAAACGATTAGCTAAGTTGGCATTATATATACTTACATCTGCCCGGCCCTGAAAATCCAAGGCTAAATCCCAGTTTTTATAATTTACCTTAGTATTGATCCCATAGCCGTATTTAGCATTCGGATTACCTAATCTGACACGATCATTACTTGTAATTTGACCACCTGCACCAGCTCCTGAAAAACTTTGATACATAAAATCGCCTACATGCTCAGTTCCTAATTGCGGATACTTATTAAGCTGAATTTGATTTTGGAAAATACCAATCACCTTATAACCATAAAATTCGCCAATCGGATCTCCCTGAATAGTACGTGTTGCCAATGCCCCATTAGTAATGCCATTGCCACCGCCATATATAGGAATGCTACCGGCTAATACTTTTGTTACTACGTTGTCATTAATGCCTAAATTTGCACCAACCGAATACGACCAGTCTTTATTGAGTCGTTGTTTCCAATTCAAAACAAACTCAAAGCCTCTATTACGAATGTCTGCCTGGTTGGCGTTTTCAGATCCGCCTAAACCATCACTTGTAAGAATTGCAACAGGAAAAATCGCATTTGTAGTGAGACGGTTATAGTACTCTGCTTCAAAAGATAATTGGTCACGAAATAATGCTCCTTCTATACCAAAATCTGTTGAATGTGCTACCTCCCATGAATCTTGATTAGGAACAAGGGTAGTAATGCTTCGTCCTTGCCCTGTAACCGGTGGATTACCGAAAACATAAGTTAAAGTACCCGGATCTTGATTAACAACTTGTATGGTAACATTTTTTGGTATATTTCCATTGCCAACCTCTCCGTAACTTCCACGTAATTTTAAGGAGCTAAATATATTTTGCCCCTTCATAAAGTCCTCGTTGGTTACTACCCAGCCAACACCAATTGCTTTCAACCAAACATAACCATCATTGTACTTCTGAGTTGAAGTTGGATTTAATATTGCGAATTGCGAACCTCCGTCATGGCGGATCGACGCATTTAGTAAATACCTGTCATTGTACGAATAGTTTATACGGGCAAATTGAGAAAGCTGGTTGGTTTGCGGTGATCTGTCAGCATTAGCTGCACTCGTATTATCTGTATAAACTACAGTAGCGCCGGCCGGAAAAGATGTATGCAAATTGCCTGTAGTTGCATCCGGTACATTTTGCGCTATCGCATCCGCAAAATAAGTTGCATTATGATATGCACTATATCCTAATAAAGCGGTGAATTTATGTTTTTCTATAGTTTTATCATACGTCAAGGTGTTATCCCAAGCCCAATTACGAGTATTGGTATGATTCAAATCTAAAGACGAAACTGAACTTTGTTGAGTAAGTGTTGCAAAATAGACAGGTATATAATGTCTTTGTTCTGCCAAACCTAAATCGGCATTGAAGTCTGTTTTAAATTTTAAACCTTTAATAATTTGATACTCGCCATAAACATCACCTGTAATACGTTTATTAGTTGATTTTTGGTTAAAAAAATCAAGCGTTGCCTGTGGGTTAGCGCCAGGTCCTGTACCTAATTGGTAGTCGTTTGCATCGCCATATTTACCATTGGCATAGAAAACGGGTACAATAGGTGCTGCAGAATACATTTGGCGGAAAATGCCGCCATCAATATCTTTGGAGTTGCTGCTCAATAAATTTGCGGTCAATCCAACTTTAAAATCCTTCGTAACTTTAAAATCGTTAGCAAAATGTATTGTATAACGTTGGTAATTATTGGTTTTAACAATACCGTCCTGATTCAGGTAACCAAAGGATGCATTATAAGTATATTTATCTGTACCACCGCTTAACGAGACCTGATGATTGGTAACAAATGCACTTCGTAATATTTGGCTAAACCAATCTGTACCGGTACCGAAATCTGTTGGATTTGCAAATGGTGCAGCGTTACCTCCCGCTACTGTCAGTTCATTAATTGCCATAGCATATTGTGTGCCATTTGCCATTTTAACTTGGTTAGTAGCGGTTTGCCAACCTGCCGAACCATTATATGTTATTGTTGCTTTGCCTGTTTTACCGCGTTTGGTGGTAATGATTATTACACCATTCGCACCTCTTACACCAAATATTGATGTACTGGAACCATCTTTTAAAACGTTTACATTTTCAATATCAGCGTTATTTAAATAGCTAACGTCATCTGTGAAAACACCATCTACAACAAATAATGGCTTTGTGCTGCCAAAAATTGTACCCACACCACGTATATCGATGGTTGGAGATGAACCCGGTTGACCGTTGTTGATGATTTCGACACCGGCAACTTTACCTTGTAATGCACTTAAGGCATTTGTGGCAGCTTGTTTGGAAATTTCGCCCCCTTTTACAGTTGCGACGGCGCCGGTATTGTCAACTTTTCGTTGTGTACCATAACCGATAACCACAACCTGCTGTAATTCGTTGGCCTGTGCAACTAAACTAATGTTAATAACGTTCCTGCCATTAACAGTAACATTTTGGGTGGCATAACCTATATAGGTGAATGCCAAAGTAGCAGTAGATGGGGCAGCAACTGAGTATGCTCCATTTACATCGGTTTGCGTGCCTGTTGTTGTCCCTTTTACCTGTACACTTACACCTATCAGGCTTTCGCCTGTAGCAGCATCAGTAACTTTACCTTTTACAGTAATGTTTTGTGCAAATGCAGTGTTAATAAAAAAGAAACAGAATAGCACTAACCCTGAGATAGTAAAAATTCTCTTCATAAAGTGGTTAATTAAAAATTAAGAAAGTAAGATTAAAAAAATTGGTTTTCTGTAGTACGAATTTGGAC
>JBIOHE010000053.1:0-18000 GCA_044448725.1 Sphingobacteriales bacterium
AACCAAAATAAACTTAGTGCTCTATTTCTTGAACTATCTGATTACAATTTATTAAAAATGAAAAAACTACTTTTTATTTCGCTTGCCGTGTGCTGCTTTTTTATTCCGCGGACTTTGATGGCGCAAACCGTAAAATTAACGCTGGATTTAAGTAAAGACGGCGTAAATGTAAGTCCGAAATTATACGGGTTGATGACTGAGGAGATCAACCATTCCTACGATGGCGGCTTATATGCCGAACTGATCAGCAACCGGACTTTTAAGGACAATCCCCAGGCTCCGGACAACTGGACGGCGCTGGAAGAAGCCGGCGGAAAAGCAAAAATTCAATTAGACTGGCATGAAGCTATTAATGATGCGCTCACCGTTTGTTTAAAACTTGATGTTGAAAAAAATGGTGGCCGTACAGGTATAGTAAACCAGGGATATTGGGGAATACCCGTAAAGCCACAAACCAGCTATAAAGCTTCATTTTATGCAAAAGCTACTGACGAAGCCGCCGGACCGTTAACCGTAAGTATCGAAAGTAATGACGGCGCCGTTAACTACGCTTCGGCACAGGTTGTGTTAAGTAAGGGTGGCTGGAAAAAATATGAAGTTCAACTAACCACAGGTACTGACATAAAGCCAACAGCATTAGCCCGTTTTGTGATTTCGACCGGGCATACAGGTACCTATTGGTTTAACCTGGTTTCCTTGTTCCCGCCAACTTACAACAATACCCCAAACGGGAACAAGACTGATATTATGCAGTTGCTGGCAGATATGAAGCCTTCATTTTTACGTTTTCCAGGAGGTAATTTTCTGGAAGGCGACTGGTTTTCTACCCGTTTTCCCTGGAAAAAAACTTTAGGTGCGCTTGAGGAACGCCCCGGACATGCCGGATGCTGGGGTTACCGTTCATCAGACGGGATGGGTTTACTGGAGTTTTTAAGGTGGTGTGAAGATTTAAAAATGGAACCCGTGCTGGCAGTTTATGCCGGTTATACCCTCAAAGGCGACCATATTGATGCCGGGCCTTTTTTAAAACCGCTGGCGGATGAAGCTTTGGAAGAAATAGAATATGTTGCAGGCGATGTTAACACAAAATGGGGGGCGAAACGAGCTCAGGATGGCCACCCTGAACCTTTTAAGCTTACTTATATTGAAATAGGCAACGAAGATTTCTTTGACAGATCCGGCAGTTATGGCGCGCGCTTTACCCAGTTTTACGATGCCATAAAAGCAAAATATCCACAATTGCAGCTCATTTCAACCATAAGTGGGAAAGACCCGCTTGGCACAGGTTTTAACACCCAAACGCGCAAACTGGAAGCGGTTGATGAGCATTATTACCGTAACGCCTGGGAGATGGAACAGGATGCCAATCATTATGATAATTACGACCGCAACGGGCCAAAAGTATTTGTTGGTGAGTGGGCGACACGTGAAGGCAGCCCGACCACCAATTTGAACGCTGCACTTGGCGATGCGGCATGGATGACAGGCATGGAGCGTAATTCTGACCACGTAGTGATGTCATGCTATGCACCGCTTTTTGTAAACGTTAGCCCTGGCGCTATGCAGTGGGAATCGGACCTGATCGGTTACAATGCTATTGCAAGTTTTGGCTCCCCGTCATACTACGCGCAAAAAATGTTCAGTAGTTATCTTGGCAATAAAGTTGTTCCGGTGAGCGGGGAGAATATTCCAACACAAACCCGTAATGCGGCCCCGGATAACAGCAAAGCTATACCATCATTATTTTATGTTGCCACCAAAGACAGCAAAACGGGCGTCATATATCTTAAAGTAGTGAACGCATCAGGCAAAGCACAATCTGTCACTATTGATATGAAAGGCGTTGGCAAGGTATCCGGAAACGGAACACTTGTAGTACTAAAAGGCAATAAACCCGAAGATACCAATACAATAAATGAACCGAAAAAAATTGTGCCCGAAACCCTGAAAATAAAAGGGATAGGCAAAACATTCATTCGGATTTTTGATGCTTATTCTGTCAACATCATACAAATACAAACAAAGTAGGATCTCTTAAAAATAAATAGCTCACACTCAAATCAACATGAAAAAAATAAAATACGCCTTAGTCCTTCCGCTCATTTGTTTCTGCATAGCGGCAACGGCCCAAAGCTATACCAAAACAGCGTTTGGCATTAAAACGTCCGTAAACGCCATTGATATCGAAATTCAGTTCTACACGCCCGAAATAGTGAGGGTAATAAAATCACCAGCCGGAATAAAGGATGTGAAGAGCAGTTTATCTGTTATTCAGGGTCCTCAAAAGGAGGAATTAACTATTCATGCAGATGGATCTGATATTAAGATCAGCAGTAAGGTCATTCAGGTAAAAATTAATAAATTGAATGGACAGGTGGCCTTTAATGATGTTGAAGGAGCTTCACTTTTAAGCGAAAAGCCCGATGGGATAAAGTTTGTCCCTGTAAAAGATTCCCTTGAAAATACGTTTACAGTAAGCCAGGTCTTTCAATTAAAACCGGAGGAGGCAATTTATGGCTTAGGGCAACACCAGGCAGGCGCCATGGACCAGCGTAACCAAAAGATCACGCTGAAACAGCAAAACATGCAGATTGGCATACCTTTTTTGCATTCGTCAAAGGGTTATGGCTTGTTCTGGGACAATTATTCAACTACCATTTTCGACGATAATGCATCCGGAACTTCTTTTTCATCCCAAATTGGTAATTGCGCCGATTATTATTTTATCTACGGCGGCAATGCGGATGGAGTAGTTGCGGGCTTACGCTATTTAACAGGTCAGGCGCCAATGTTTCCACGCTGGGTATTTGGTTACTGGCAAAGCCGCGAGCGTTACAAAAGTCAGATAGAAGCGGTTGGTGTAATAAAAAAATACCGCGAACTGAAAGTGCCTTTTGATGGCCTGGTGCAGGATTGGCAATATTGGGGCGTGGATGAAACGCAATGGAACTCTACCGAGTTTGGCAACCCTAACTACCCGAACCCAAAAGCAATGATCGACAGCGTACACCTGTTAAACGCCCATATTATTATATCCGTTTGGCCGTCTTTCGGTAATCAAACCAAAATATGGGCTGATATGAATAAAAATGGGTTTTTGTATAGCAATAATTTTGTAACATGGCCCCCGAAACCTGTGGTGCAGGTTTATGATGCTTTTAACCCCAAGGCCCGTGACCTGTGGTGGAGTTATACGAATAAAAATATTTTCTCGCTGGGAATGGACGGCTGGTGGCTTGATTCAACAGAGCCGGATCATATAAATCCTAAGGAGAGTGATGACAATACCCCAACTTACTTAGGTACTTTCAGAAAAGTACGTAACGCATATCCGTTGTTACACACTGGCGGCATATACCAGCACCAGCGTGAAACAAGCCAGGATAAACGTGTATTTATACTTGCCCGTTCGGCTTTTGCCGGACAGCAGCGCAATGCTGCAACTGTCTGGTCGGGCGATATCCAATCAGACTGGAGTATTTTGCGCAAACAGATATCAGGCGGTCTAAACCTTTCCTTATCCGGTATTCCTTACTGGAACACCGATATAGGGGGCTTCTTTTCAGCCGGTTTTTACCATAATGGGATAGACCCTGCCTTTAAGGAGCTGTATGTGCGCTGGCTGCAGTTTGCCACATTTTGCCCTATGATGCGCTCACACGGCACCGACGTACCAAGGGAGATTTATCAGTTTGGAGAAAAAGGCACCTGGGCTTATGATGCTATTGATAAATTTATTAACCTGCGTTACCGCTTATTGCCTTACAATTATTCAAATGCATGGGGTATAACTGCCAATGCATCAACTATGATGCGCGCGCTGGTAATGGATTTCCCCGAAGACCCAAAAGCGCTTAATATCAACAACGAATATATGTTTGGCAAAGCCTTCCTGGTTTGCCCGGTAACTGATTCCATGTACACCAGTAAGGTTAGCAGCAAAACCGATTTCGACAACGTAAAATCGCAGCAGGTATATCTGCCGGCAAACCATACCTGGTTTGACTTTTGGACAGGCGACCAGCTTAAAGGCGGACAGGTTATTAATAAGCAAAGCCCGGTTGATGTACTGCCGTTATATGTAAAAGCAGGATCAATTATCCCGATGGGGCCTTTTCAGCAATATACCAGCGAAAAAAGCCTTGAAAGCCTTGAATTAAGGATATATCCTGGCGCTGATGGCGCATTTACGCTTTACGAGGATGAAAATGACAATTACAATTACGAGAAAGGTGTTTATTCAACCATTGAATTTAAGTGGGACGATAAAGCAAAAACACTCACTATAGACACCCGCAAAGGCAGCTATCCGGGCATGTTAAAAGACAGGACATTTAATGTGGTACTGGTAAATTCAAACCATGGAGTTGGTGCCGGGATAATAGCGCCCGACAAAGCAATAGCCTATAACGGGCGTAAAAAAATAATGCAGTTTTAAAATAAACCTGCCTTAAAAGCATGAAAAAAAAACTGTTACGTTATGACCCCGATAATAAATGCCTTAAAAGGCATTTATTATCGGTGCTCGTACTTTTTTTATTGCACTATCCCGCAGGTGCTCAAAATAAAACCCTGGCCACAGCTGCAATACAAGTAACCCTTGATAAACAAATAGCCCCCATGAAACCTATATGGGCATGGTTTGGTTATGATGAGCCAAACTTCACTTATATGAAGGATGGTAAAAAGCTACTGTCGGAAATAGCAGCTTTAAGCCCTGTTTCTGTATATATACGCACGCACAATTTGTTCACATCGGGCGACGGAGTGCCGGCTTTAAAGTGGGGATCGACCAATATTTATACGGAAGATGCTAACGGAAACCCGGTTTATAACTTTCATATTGTTGACAGCATATTTGATACCTACATAAAACGAGGCATGAAACCGCTCGCCCAGATTGGTTTTATGCCCGAAGCACTATCAATTCACCCGCAACCTTATAAACATAACTGGAAACCGGGTGTATCTTACAGTGAAATTGAGACGGGATGGGCCTATCCGCCTAAGGACTATAAAAAGTGGGACGAACTCGTGTACCAATGGGTTAAACACTGTGTCGATAGGTACGGAAAAAAAGAAGTGGAAAGCTGGTATTGGGAGGTTTGGAACGAACCCAATGGCGCCTATTGGAAAGGCACCATGCCTGAGTTTTTTAAACTTTACGATTATGCTGCCGACGGTGTAAAAAGGGCATTGCCAACTGCCCGGATAGGTGGCGCAAACGTTACCGGCGGTGCTGCAAAATGGCTGAGCGCATTTATTAAACATTGTTTAAGCGATACCAATTATGTTACCGGCAAATTGGGGGCGCCGCTTGATGCAGTATTGTTTCATGCCAAAGGTGCCCCCAAGGTGGTCGATGGCGTTGTAGTAATGAACATCAGGCAGCAGTTAAACGACATTGCAAATCATTTTAAAACAATAAATTCTTTTCCGCAGCTTAAAAACATTCCGGTAATTATTGGTGAGTCGGACCCCGAAGGGTGCGCAGCCTGCGGAATGGCCACAAATCCCGAAAATGCCTATCGTAACGGCACGATGTATTCAAGTTATACAGCGGCTTCGTTTGCCCGTGAATATGCCCTTACCGATGAATATCAGGAAAATCTGGCAGGTGCTGTATCCTGGTCGTTTGAGTTTGAAGGCCAGCCCTGGTTTGCCGGTTTTCGCGATCTGGCTACCAACGGCGTGGATAAACCTGTGTTAAACGTTTTTCGCATGTTTGGTATGATGAAAGGCATGCGTGTACAAACAGAAAGCAACCATACTTACCCGCTTAAAACAGTTCTGGATTCAAGCATCCGCGGGGCACGTACCGATATTGGCGCATTAGCAGCTAAAGATGCAAATACGGCTGCCGTAATGGTTTGGAATTATCATGATGCGGATATACATGGCGCGGGCGAACCTGTACAGGTAACCATAAAAGGTATCCCGGCAGAAAAAATAAAGTTAACCCAATATTGCATTGATAGCGCGCACAGCAACGCTTACGAGGCATGGAAGAAGATGGGTTCGCCCCAAAAACCAAGCAATGCGCAGATCGGCGAACTTGAAAAATCAGGTCAGTTGCAAACTTTGACCAGGCCCGGAAACATCAATGTTAACAACGGCATCCTGACCTTAAACATAAACCTTCAGCGCCAGGGTGTTATTTTATTAAAGCTTGATTGGTGAACTACCCGCAGATAAAAAGTATAAAGAATGAAAAAAATAACACTATTATCAGAATAAAATTTAATTGCGATAAATGAAAAAACTTATTATCGTTTCCTTCTCCCTGCTGTTTTTTTACCATCCGTCAGTAGCACAGAAAAAGACTATCGACACCACAAATGCGCCGGCGCCCGTTTTGCCGGGGAAATATGCCGATCCGAATATTGCAGTTTTCAATAACCGCTTTTATATTTACCCTACTACCGACGGAACGGAAGGATGGATGTCTGATTATTTTACCTGCTGGTCATCTTCCGATATAGTTCACTGGAAAAATGAAGGAGTTATTCTTAATCTGAAAAAAGACCTCCAATGGGCTAATCAAAGAGCCTGGGCTCCGACAATCGCCTTTAAAAACGGGAAATATTACTTTTATTACTCCGCCGACACAAACATTGGCGTAGCTGTTTCAGACAGGCCGGAAGGACCGTTTAAAGATCCGCTGGGCAAACCGCTGGTATCAAGGGGTGCTTTCACAGGCCAGATGATTGATCCGATGGTTTTTACAGATGATGACGGGAGCGCTTACCTGTATTGGGGACAGGGGAACTGCCATATTGTAAAACTCAATGAAGATATGGTATCTTTTGATGCGGACAAGGTTATCACCATTCGTCCTGAAGGATATAATGAGGGCCCTTTTGTAATCAAACGAAGTGGTGTTTATTATTTGATGTGGTCGGAGTATGACACCCGCGATCCCCGTTATTCCATTGCGTATGCAACAAGCAAATCACCATTGGGGCCTTTTGTAAAGGCTGAAGGACAATCCGTATTAAAAGGAAAAGGGGTTGTGAAGGGGGCGGGCCATCATTCGGTGGTACAGGTGCCGGGCAAAGACGAATGGTACATTGCTTATCACCGTTTTGCAATCCCTGACGGTAACGGATATAACCGGGAAACATGTATTTCGCCGATGAGGTTTGATGAAAAAGGGAACATATTACCTGTGAATGTATTTGAGCAGTTGAAACCGGTTAAAATTAAAAAGTAATAGCAGTTAATTGTCGACAAAGAAAAGCGTAATTCAAAATTTTGCCACGGCAAAGATGGTATTACCGCCAAATAAAAAAGGGCCCCCGGACGGGCGTCCGGCAGGCCATTTAACATACCAATTTACGAGGAGAGATTTTTATGGATAAACAAAATCAGGCTTCATTTTCAACCGGCGTAATGTCCGCCCGGTTTAAAGCCGCTCTTTTTCTGTTTATCGCTTTTAATGCCGCGGCAACGATATGATCGCTGTCGAGGCCATATTTTTTCATTAGTTCTTCGGGTGTACCGCTTTCACCAAAAGAGTCATTTACCGCAACATATTCCTGCGGCATTGGATTGTTGGTTGCAAGTAATTGTGCAATGCTGTCACCAAGGCCACCTAAGCGGTTATGTTCTTCGGCAGTCACAGCGCAACCGGTTTTGGCGGCTGATGTTAATACTGCCTCTTCATCAAGCGGTTTAATAGTATGGATATTGATAATTTCGGCATTGATCCCCTGTGCAGCGAGTTTTTCACCGGCGATAATGGCCTCCCACACTAAGTGGCCCGTTGCAAAAATGCTCACATCAGTACCTTCGTTTACCATCCACGCCTTACCGATCACAAATTCCTGGTCGGCGGGCGTAAATATGGGAACCACCGGGCGACCGAAGCGCAGGTAAACCGGGCCATCATATTCAGCAATGGCAATTGTTGCTGCTTTGGTTTGATTATAATCGCATGGATTGATCACCGTCATACCGGGCAGCATTTTCATTAAACCAATATCTTCCAATATTTGATGTGTTGCCCCGTCTTCGCCAAGTGTTAATCCGGCATGCGAGGCACATATCTTTACATTTTTACCCGAATAGGCAATAGACTGGCGGATCTGGTCGTAAACCCTGCCGGTTGAAAAGTTTGCAAAAGTTCCGGTAAAAGGTATTTTTCCGCCTATGGTAAGGCCGGCTGCAATACACATCATATTTGCTTCGGCTATACCTATCTGGAAAAACCTTTCAGGAAATTCCTTAATAAAATCGTTCATTTTAAGCGAGCCGATCAGGTCTGCGCAAAGCGCCACTACCTGGTCGTTTCTTTTGGCTGCTTCCAGCAAACCGGCGCCAAAACCAGAACGTGTATCTTTTTTATCTGTAAAAGTGTATTGTTTCATTTCTGTAAGGCTTATTAATAATCACCAAGGGTTTCTTCCAATTGTGCAAGCGCCTGTTCCAACTGAACATCATTAGGGGCAACACCATGCCATTTATGACTACCGGTCATAAAATCAACGCCATAGCCCATTTCGGTATGCATTAAAATTACTATTGGTTTTCCCTTGCCGGTGCGGTTTTTAGCTTCTGCGAGCGTTGCAACAACATTGTCCATATCATTACCATTCATTTTCAAAACATCCCAGCCAAAAGCTTCCCATTTTGCGTGTAAATCACCTAAAGAAAGCACAGTTTTGGTAGGCCCGTCAATCTGCTGCCCGTTTACGTCAATAGTTGCAATTAAATTGTCAACCTTATTATGCGGTGCAAACATGGCAGCTTCCCATATCTGGCCTTCCTGCAATTCACCATCGCCATGTAAGGTATAAACCAACCTGTCATCATTATTCAGTTTTTTTGCCAGGGCCGCGCCTATGGCAACTGATAAACCTTGTCCTAACGAGCCTGATGCAATGCGCACGCCAGGTAAATGTTCATGCGTGGTCGGATGTCCCTGTAACCGTGACCCTAATTTTCTGAAAGTTGCCAGCTCAGCCTTGTCAAAATAACCTGCATGTCCCAATACGCTGTAGAAAACAGGGGATATATGCCCGTTTGATAAAAAGAACAAATCCTCACCAATGCCATCCATCTTAAAATCAGGATCACGTTTCATTGCTGAAAAATAAAGAGCGACCAAAAAATCTGTACAACCCAACGAGCCGCCCGGGTGACCTGACTGGCAGCCGTGTACCATCCTGACAATATCCCTGCGTACTTGTGAGGCTATTTTTTTTAATTGTTGTATATCAGTTTTCATTGATGTTTTTGGAATTTATTTTGCAGCAGCTTTAGCATGATCTGCGAGGAACTGCGCCAATCCATTATCAGTAAGCGGATGTTTTAATAATGCCGTAATGGCGCCAAGGGGAGCAGTAATCACGTCGGCGCCCAGCTTAGCACAATTTACAATGTGCATAGGGTGCCTCACAGATGCCGCGAGCACCTGGGTTTTGTACCCGTAATTATCGTAGATAAGGCGGATATCTTCAATCAGCTGCAAACCATCGGTTGAAATATCATCCAGGCGGCCAATAAAAGGAGAAACGTAGGTTGCCCCGGCTTTTGCAGCCAGCAAAGCCTGTCCGGCTGAAAACACCAGCGTGCAGTTTGTTTTTATACCTTTATCAGTAAAGTATTTAATGGCCCTTACCCCATCTTTTATCATCGGTAATTTCACTACAATACGTTCGTGCAGTTTTGCCAGTGCCTCACCTTCGGCAACCATTTCATCAAATGTTGTAGCAATCACTTCGGCGCTTACATCGCCATCGGTAATCCCGCAAATTGCCTTGTAGTGGTTTATTATATTTTCATGTCCTGTTATACCTTCCTTCGCCATCAGCGAAGGGTTAGTGGTAACACCATCTAAAACACCCAGTTCGTGGGCTTCCTTAATTTGTGCCAGATTGGCTGTGTCAATAAAAAACTTCATTTCTTAATTTTAATTTGTTACCAAAACTTAATGTACAGTGCGGCAAGCAGTAAAAGCGTTGTTACTATTAAAGCAAGGGTTGAGGGCGCAACTTTAAACATCGCCCTGTCAATTGCAAATGATTTGGGGTTGATTTTAGGCCCGCCCAAACTGATGCCTATCATGATGACCATAGTGAAAAAGAATGACCATCCCATGCAAATAAGGAACGGTATCTGATATACACCATCACTATCGGGATAAGCCGTATATAACCATGTTTCGTGCCCGAATAATGCCGGAGCGTAATTGTTAAACAAAACAGATAAGGCAAAACCCGACAGCACACCCGCAATTGCAGAAGCGCCGGTAGTCCTTTTCCAAAACATACCTAAAATAAACATTGCAAAAACACCCGGGCTGAAATAACCGGTATATTTTTGTATATAAGTAAAGCCACCTGTGCCGCCAATGTGTAAAAGGTCTTTCCAGGTAAGCAAAATAGAAATCAGCATTGCCGCACCAATAATTACTTTACCAGTTATTACCATGCCCTTTTCATCAGCATCCTTTTTAATGTATTTTTTGTAAATATCCATAGTAAATATGGTGGAGATGCTATTTGCTTTACCGGCCAGCGAGGCTACAATGGCGGCGGTTAGTGCAGCTATTGAAAGGCCTTTTAAACCTTTTGGCAAAAAGCCCAGAACCGCTGAATACGCATTATCAGGATTCAGGTGGCCACTGGCATTCATTTCCTGGTGCAAACCGCCATTTTTATACAATACGTAAGCAGCAATACCCGGAAGGATTACAATAACAGGCATGGCCAGTTTCATTAACCCGGCAAATAATATACCGGTACGGGCTGTTTTAAGGTCGGCGCCCAGGGCTCTTTGGGTTATATACTGGTTACATCCCCAATAATTAAGGTTTACTATCCATTGCCCTGCAAAATACATGGCTATACCCGGCAGCAGCAGATATTTGTTAATATCCGCCTGTGAGGCATGCGGCCCCGGTTTCGCTAATATCATCTTAAAGTGTTCGGGCGAATCCTTCAGCATCGCAGTAAAACCTGCAAGTGCATCTTTACCCAGGCCAAGGCGTTCGCTAACCAATGTTAATGCAATATAGGTGGTAGCCAAACCGCCAATCACTAATACCAGTACCTGTATAACATCGGTAAAGCCTATTACTTTCATACCGCCAAGGGCAATAATCAGTGCAAACACGGCAAGCGCAATGATTACCCAGTGAAACATGATAGGGTCACCGCCTAATAAACTATTTATGGCCAAAGCCCCCATGAAAAGGATAGAGGTTAAATTAACGACTATATACAGGAACAGCCAGAAAATAGCCATTATTAAACTAACAGCGGGGTTGTACCGTGTTTCAAGGAACTGCGGCATGGTAAAAATCTTATTTTTAAGATATACCGGGATAAACCAAACGGCTACAATAATGAGGGCAATGGCCGCTATCCATTCGTATGCCGCTACTGCAATACCTACGGTAAATCCTTGTCCGCTTGCGCCGATGAACTGTTCTGCCGAGATATTTGAAGCGATAAGTGATGCGCCTATAGCCCACCAGGTAAGCGAACCTTCGGCAAGGAAAAAATCATGGCTGCCTGTTATGCCTTGTTTGTGTTTGCGGCGATACACCCATAAGCCATAGCTTGATACTACTATAAAGTAGATCACAAAGATGACATAGTCAATAGTTGAAAATTTGTTCATAAAAGGGGTTTAATTTAAATTGGTTTTTATGTTAAAACAGACCGGGCAGCCCTAATTCCCACCTGGGTTGCCTGGTCTGTATATATAAGCTTATTTATAGGCTACTTCATTCCAGCGCAGTTCATTGCGGAACTGATCAAGCCGTGTTTCTTTGCCGATGCGTAAAAACTCCAGGCCGGCAATATCCGCGAAATCCTGCAAATGTTCAGCTGTAAGATTTTGACTGTAAGCGGTATGGTGAGCGCCTCCGGCATAAATCCATGCGGCACATCCTGTTTTCATATCCGGATAAGGTTTCCACAGGACACGCGCCACCGGCAGGTTAGGCAGATCATTTTGCGGCTCAACTGCTTCTACTTCGTTTATGAGCAGCCTGAAACGGTTTCCCATATCAATAATAGAAGCATTTAAGGCTTGTCCGCCGGCCACATTAAACACCAGGCGGGCAGGATCAGCTTTGCCGCCAATACCCAGCGGATGAACTTCGAGCGCCGGTTTACCATTGGCTAATGAACTATCAATTTCGAGCATGTGCGAGCCTAAAACCAAATTGTTTTCAGGATCAAAATGGTAGGTATAGTCTTCCATAAAAGCGTTGCCGCCTTTTAGGCCGCTGCCCATCACTTTGAACGCGCGTACCAGGGCGGCGGTCTTCCAGTCGCCTTCTCCGGCAAAACCGTAGCCTGCTTGCATTAAGCGCTGCGCCGCTATGCCCGGCAATTGCACCATCCCGTGCAGATCTTCAAAAGTATCGGTAAAGCCCTTAAAGCCGCCGTTCTCTAAAAACGTACGCAGGCCTATCTCAATTTTGGCAGCCTCGTAAACTGACGAATGTTTTTCTCCGCCTTTAAGCAGTGCGGCATCCATGGTGTAAGTCGATTCATATTCATTGATCAGGGCGTCAATTTCCTGTTCAGTTACCGCATTTATTACGGCAACCAGGTCGCCAACGCCGTAGGTGTTAACGGCGTAGCCAAATTTCAGTTCAGCTTCTACTTTATCGCCTTCGGTAACGGCAACAAAGCGCATATTGTCGCCAAAACGGGCAAATTTTGCACCCTGCCAGTCGTGCCAGCCAGCCGCAGCCCTGGTCCAGGCGTCAATTTGCGCCAGCACTTCGGTGTCCTGCCAGTGGCCAACAACAACTTTACGGTTTTTTCGCATGCGCGAAACAATAAAGCCGAACTCACGGTCGCCATGGGCGCTTTGGTTTAAATTCATAAAGTCCATATCAATGGAGCTCCATGGAATATCCCTGTTAAATTGCGTATGAAGGTGCAATAAAGGCTTTTGCAGGATATTTAAACCCCTGATCCACATTTTGGCCGGGGAGAAGGTATGCATCCAGGTGATAACGCCTATGCAATTTTCGGCGGTGTTTGCTTCCTGCAGGGTGTTGTAAATTTCTTCTGTAGTTTTTACAACCGGTTTATATACAACGCTTACTGCAATTTTCCCTGAGCCATCAAGCCCCTTTGCTATTTGCTGCGAATGTGCTGCTACCTGTTTAAGTGTTTCCTCGCCGTACAAGTGCTGACTTCCGGTGATAAACCAAACTTCAAATTTCTTTAAATCGATCATAAGTTTTTATATAGTTATAATTCAGTTTGCCGGAGTAAGCCTTAGTAATGCCGCCCCGTGTTTATTAATTGTTTTTGTAAAAGTGTTTTGGTATGCCCCGATATTTTGTTTCTGCCAAAGATCCCTTACCAGTATTTTGCCCTTTAAGCCTAATGCGGCAAAATCAATGCTGATGTCCCGGTTGTTTTCACCGATATTAAACAGGCCAACATAAATATCCCGGCTGCCGGGTATGCGCGAATACCAAACCGTGCTATCCTCATTTTTATATAGCTGGCGCGGATCAGCGCCGTGCTGGTTAACCGCGAGCACTTCATCATTGGTCAATAGTTTTTGTTCTATTGCCCTGTTTTCGGGCAGGTTCCCGCCAATCATTAAAGGCGAGCGGTAAATACACCAAAAGGTTATATGGGTATATAATTCATCTTCGGTAAACCTGCTGTAACGTTCGTTGCCGACCGGGCCGCGTTTTGACAGCATGCCAATTTGCAGCATATCACAGTCGGGCCAATGGCCATTGCCGCCGGTCCCTTCCCAGCGTTTGGCATAATCAAACATGTGCAGTATTTCTTTCCAGTTGTCCCAAAAATCATCGGCCATGCGCCACATATTGGCATTTTGCTTTACATGTTCTGCTTCGCTTACCGGAGTTTCGCCCGGCGAAATACTTAAAATTACCGGCCTGCCGCATTGTTCAATGGCTTTGCGGTAACCTTCAATTTCCTTTTTGTGATAGGGCCTTGCAATATCGTCAACCTTAATAAAATCAACGCCCCATGAAGCATACAGGTTAAGCAGCGAGTTTAAGTAGGCCTGTGCGCCGGGTTTGTCCATATTCAGGCCGTACATGTGGTTCATCCAGTCGCATTTTGACGAAGTATCCGCAATCATATCTGCGGTAATCCCCGCAGCGCCCAATACCGGGGTTTTAGCCCAAACGGCCTGTCGCGGAATACCCCGCATTACATGTATCCCGAATTTTAACCCCAGTTGATGAACATAAGCCGATAGCGGTTTAAAACCGTGCCCGCCGAATGCCGAAGGGAATTTATTGGGCTGCGGCAGCAGTCGCCCCCATTTATCCATGGTTAACCAGGGGACGAACGAACCATCCCACAGGTTTTTTTGATAAGGGTTGCCAATATTGCTGCCCGGCGGATTATCATAGGACCATAAAAAATCAACAACAACATATTCCCAGCCATGGGGCTTTAAATATTTAGCCAGATAAGCGGCATTGGCCCTTACCTCATCCTCGTGCACAGCTGAACCAAAGCAATTATAACTGTTCCAGCCCATGGGCGGGGTAGGGATTGCCGTAGTTTTTTGTGCGTAAACGTTTACACAAAAAGCGCAGGCGATTATCAGCAGGAATCCAAATTTCATTTGTTGCGGGTTTGTTGTTAATTATTGACCGTAGTAAGATGACGCGCCGTGTTTACGTTCAAAATGTTTTTTTATCAACGATGCTTTTAACCGTTGCACATCAGGGTTAATTTGCTCGGTTAACAGCGCCATTTGCGCTACTGATTCTAAAACGGCGCTGTTATATACGGCTTTGTCAGCGGTTTTTCCCCATGTAAAAGGGGCATGGTTTCCCACCAGTATCATTTCAATATCGGTATAGCTTAAACCCTTTTCGTTAAGGCAGTTGATAATCTGGTGGCCGGTTTCATATTCGTAATCGCCCTGTATCATTTCATCGCTCATTGGGGGCGCACAGGGAACGTCAGCTGTAAGATGGTCTGCATGTGTGGTGCCATAAATAGGAATATCCCTTTGCGATTGCGCCCAGGCAGTTGCATAAGTGGAATGGGTATGAACTATCCCGTTTATTTTGTCCCAGTTTTTATAAAGCACGGCATGGGTTTTGGTATCTGATGACGGCCTTAAACTACCCTCGATAATATTTCCGTCGAAATCAACGATCACCATTTTTTCGGGCGAAAGCTCCTGATAGGGTACGCCGCTTGGTTTAATGGCAAAAACGCCCAGTCCTCTGTCGGCTGCGCTCACGTTGCCAAAAGTAAACAGCACCAGGCCCAGTTTGGGCAGTTGCATATTTGCTTCAAACGCCTCCTGCTTTATGTGTTGATAGTGGCTCATAATAAAATTGTATCTGTTTACTTTAAATTATTGATTGATTGAAGCCCGATCTGCCACTCCACAAATTTGCCGAGGCTTTTATATTGCTGGTAACGTTTTGCATAAACTACATTGTATTGTTCGTCAGGAAAATATTCAACATCAAAGCCCCGGCCCATTGCGGCCATAGCATCTTCAACAGTTGGATAAATATCTGCAACAACCGCCGCAAACATCGCCGCGCCCAAGGCGCAGGTATGCTCAAATTGATGAATACGGATAGGCATTCCCAAAACGTCGGCCATCATTTGCATTATAAACGGCGATTTTTTGGCTACCCCGCCAATACCTATTATTCCTTTTACCGGTATGCCTTCATCTATAAAGCGGTCAACAATGCTTTTGGCGCCAAAACAAGTAGCCTCGGCAAGGGAACGGAATATTTTCGGAGCATCGCTACCCAGGCTTAAACCGGTAATTGCGCCTTTCAGCGTCTGGTCTGCGTCAGGTGTGCGGCGGCCGTTAAGCCAGTCTATCGCCAGTTCGTTATTAGCTTCTATTGGCAGCAATTGAGCCTGTCTGCTTAGTTCAGGAATAATGCGTTCGCTCACTTCGTTTCTTAAAGCTTCGGCGGTTTTTGCATCAATAATGGCTGAGTCTTTGAGCAAATTGTTTAATGGCCACGAAAGCACATTTTTAAACCAGGCATAAGTATCGCCAAATGCCGACTGTCCGGCTTCAAGGCCAGTCATGCCGGGTATAACCGAACCGTTTACCTGTCCGCAGATACCTTTAACCAGTTTCCCCTGCATTTCGGCAGTCGGGGCCACCAAAATATCGCAGGTCGATGTTCCCATTACCTTGCTCAGGTGGTATGGTTCAATTTGTCCGCCAACCGCGCCCATGTGTGCATCAAATGCGCCCACGCCAACAGCAACATCGGTTGATAAGCCAAGCCGTTCGGCCCATTCTTTACTTAGATAGCCTGCTTTTTGGTCGGAGGTATAGGTTTCGGTAAATAACCGGGAGGTAAACCCTTTCAGCAATGGGTCAAGCGACGAGAAAAATTCATCAGGCGGCAATCCGCCGAATTCTTCGGCCCAAAGCGCTTTGTGTCCTGCTGAACACCTGCCACGCATTATATTTCCAGCCCCATTGCCGCCGGTTAACAGGAATGGTATCCAGTCGCAATGTTCCACCCATGAGCAGCACGCTTTGCGTACCTGCTCATCTGCCCTTAATATATGGAGCAATTTGGCCCAAAACCATTCGGAGGAATAGATGCCGCCAACGTATTTAAGGTAATTAATGTCAAACTTAGTGGCATGTTCATTTATCTGCGCTGCTTCGGGTACCGAGGTATGGTCTTTCCACAAAATAAACATGGCGTTAGGATTTTTCTCAAAGCCAGGTGTTAATGCCAGCGGGACACCATTTTTATCAACCGCCACAGGTGTTGAGCCTGTTGTATCTACTGATAATCCTTTAACTGCTTTAGCAACGCTTTCGCCACCTGCTTTTTTCAGGCAATCTTTAATAGTTGCTTCCAGGCCCTCTATATAATCAAGCGGGTGCTGCCTGAACTGGTTTTCGGCGGCGTTACAAAATAAACCATCCTGCCATCTGGGATAATTAAATACCGATGAAGCTATTTCCTCGCCATTAAGCGCGTTGATTAATACAGAGCGAACGGAGTCGGAACCGTAGTCCACTCCAATCACAAATTGGTCCTTACTCATATCAGGTTTTATAATTCGTGTTAAAACAACACTTATTTTTTCTAAAAAACAAATTATATGTAAAAAACATTTAAAAGTTTTCAGAAACTATTTAAAAACACTAAAGATGGAGCGTGTCCGGATTTGGTATAAAATTCAGAAATGCCTGAAATTTAGCATAATAGTTCTGCATGTTGAGTTGATAGTAATATGCCCCGCGTTTCGAACCCGCTTTATCTTTCTCTGTTAGTTTTATTAATAAACCAGTCGCCAAAACTCTTTTACTGAAATTCCTTTTGTCAATAGTAGTATTAAAAACACTCTCGTAAAGTGTTTGCAGTTGCGGTATAGTAAATTTGGTTGGTAACAGTTCAAACAAAATCGGATGCAGGGCTGCCTTATAACGGATACGTCTTTTAGCGGCCTCTACCATTTCCTGATGATCAAAAACCAGTTTTGGAATACGTTTTAAAGGGAACCATTCGGCATGGTAATCATTGCTTAACTGTGTCTCATATTTATTTATATCAATCAACGCAAAGTAAGCCACAGAAGCAGTCCTTTCAATAGGATCACGGCTGGTATCACCAAAAGTATGCAATTGTTCAAGATAAACCCCGTCTAAACCAGTTAGTTGCTTTAATATGCGGTTTGCAGCCTGGTCGATACTTTCACTCGTCTGCACAAAGCCTCCCATCAGGCTCCAGTTGCCTTTTTCGGGTTGAAAGCCTCTTTTTATCAAAAGTATCTTTAGCGCATCGCCGTCAAATCCAAAAATAATACAATCAACTGCTAACAACAGGCGGGTTTGTTTTGAATATTTTTGCATCATAAAAGAAATTAAAGGTATATAAATGGTCGGCAAATATAATTTTTTTTGTTACCGAAAATTTATCAAGCATCATTTTTATAAAAAAAGCACTTGTTTAGCTGTAATTTGCAGGTTATTAGTGTATTAATAACACTAATAAAATAAAATTTATTTAAG
>JBIOHE010000054.1:0-17405 GCA_044448725.1 Sphingobacteriales bacterium
CTTTATATATTATATATTTTAATAGTTATAAGCGCATTATCAGGCAGTACATTGTTAAACGGTTGCAAAAAAAAGACTGATAATTCCTATAAATTAACAGGGGATGTATTAAAAGATGGTGAAAATCTGGTGCAATTAAAATGTACAGGTTGCCATAAACTGGTGCCGCCCGAAGCGCTTACAAAAGCAGTATGGGAAAATCATACCTTGCCTGCTATGGCAATTTATTTGCATGTTTCAACTTACGGAGGCAACCAATATTTTAAAAATGACCCTTCGGATACAACCGGTATTTCATTACAAAACTGGCAGGCTATTGTTGATTATTATAAAAAGGTTGCACCTGACAGCCTTAACTCGGCTAAAGCCCCCGTACCGTTAATCAATGATTGGGCCGGTTTCAGCCTGAAAAAGCCTGAAGAGGTGAAATCGCCTGTTTATACAACAATGGTTTCGTACAGCCCGGGCGAGCATGTAATTTACAGTTCCGATATGTACTCGGGCAGGCTATATCAATGGAGCAAGGACCTTAAACCTAAAGCCATCGCCCAAATGCCCTCGCCTGTTGTTGACGCCGTATTTGAAAAAAGTGATAGCGGCGCGTATAAGGGTATATTTACATGTATCGGGCAGATGATAGCCAAGGATTTCCCCAACGGGAGGGTGCTGGGTACTGATATCAGCGCTAAAGGGACTAAATCCGAATTAGCATTAATTGCATCGGAACTGGCCAGACCCGTACAAACAATCCCCGGCGATTTTAATAAAGACGGAAGGACAGATTTGGTTATTTGCAGTCAGGGGGGCAAAAAAGGCGGTGTTTATCTATTTACTCAAAAAAAGGACCATTCCTATATCCAATCAACTATTACAGAGCAGCCCGGCGCTGTACAAGGAGTTGTTGGGGATTTTAATAATGATGGCTGGCCTGATTTGATGGTTTTATTCGGAACAGGCAATGAAGGTTTATGGATGTATCTGAATGACCATAAAGGTGGTTTTACTGCTAAAAACCTGCTGCGGTTTCCACCGGTTTATGGATCAACCAGTTTTCAACTGGCTGATATTGATCATGATGGTAAACCTGATCTGATTTATACATCTGGTTATAATTTTCACGACTCGCGCATATTAAAGCCATACAATGGCCTGTATATTTTTAAAAACATGGGGAACTGGAATTTTAAACAAACTTACTTTTATCCGATAAATGGTTGTACAAAGGCAATCGCTGCTGATTTTGATAACGATGGCGACTTAGATATCGTGACAAGCGCTTTTTTTGCCGACTTTAAAAATAATCCGGCCGAAGGTTTTATTTATTTTGAGCAGGATAAGCCAATGAGCTTCAAGCCCCATGCCGTGCCTGTAAGTAAATATGGCCGGTGGATGAGCATGGATGTTGCGGATGTTAACGGTGATGGCAAACCTGATATTATACTCGGCAATTTTTCGGAGGGATATATTATTCAGAAAGGGTTCAATCCATTTTGGAATAAAAATTTGCCATTAATCGTTTTAGAAAATCATATTAAAAAGTAGTTGCCTCATTTTAATTAATTCAGGCTGTATCAAAAGCCTTCCCTTTGAGTTAAGGGTTTTGATACAGCTTTTCCCCGGCAAATTTCAGGATGGTTCATATTTGGGTTAGGTAATTTGAAACAAAACCGCAGAAGGAAGAATTTTGTTATTAAACAATTCGCTGAAAATATTGTCGGATGTTCTGCCTTAACTTCTATATAGTATAATAAAAGGCTAAATTAGTACAATTTACCCTTGGCTTTAGTTTTTAAATTTACCCCAAATAATTAAACAGTTAAGCCTTTTATTATTGCGGCGGCAAATTTCAGTTGCGAAAGGGTTTTGGCTTCTGTTGCCCTTAAAAAAATAATTGTCAATGAAAAAAAATATATTCCTCTTTGCATTAAGCTTTTTCGTTTCTTCTTTTTTTTCAACCCGCCTGCAGGCTCAAAATGGCGCTGTTAAACAGGTTAAACTAACAAATTTTGATCTGCAATCTTCTGTCCTGGTAAATGCCACAGGCATTGAGTTGTCATCAGTTCAATATCACTCGCCGGTTTACTGGTTTCCGGTTAAGGTTCCTTCAACAGTGCTCACTGGTTTGGTGACCAATCATATTTATCCCGACCCGTACCAGGGATTAAACAATATGCTGATTCCTGATGCGTCGGATCAGTTTAATAAAGAAAACAACCTGGAGCAGTACAGCTATTTGCCGAACGATCCGAACCCCTGGAAGAAACCTTATTGGTACCGAACTACTTTTAAGGTACCGGCAGGCGACAAAGGGAAACATTTCCAACTGATTTTTAAAGGAATAAACTACCGTGCCGCGGTATGGGTAAATGGCAAACAAATAGCCGATTCAACCCAAATGGCCGGAATGTTTGCCGAACATAGTTTAGATGTAACAGGCGCTATTGTAAGCGGCGATAATGCCCTCGCAGTAAAAATATATCCTTTGGATTATCCCGGCTACCCTGCAAAAGAACAATTACAGGCATTGGCGCCATTTTATGAAAACGGCGGGCCTACCGGCGATATTGGCAAAAACGTAACCATGCTTTGTTCGGTAGGCTGGGACTGGATGCCGCCCGTCCGCGACCGTAATATGGGTATATGGCAGCCGGTTTACCTTCGTACTACGGGTGCGGTAACTATCGGCAGGCCTAAACTGGTGACTGATTTGCCTATGCTGCCTGATACCAGTGTAGCAAAATTATCATTAAGCCTTACATTATCCAATCATGGCAGCGCGGTGCAAAACGGCAAACTTATCGTAAGCATAAAGCCAGAAAACTTTACTGATATCCTTCTTCAATTTACGCAAAATATAAATATTGCTGCAAACGGGGCAACAGTAATTGACCTGAATGCAGATAAAGTAAACCAATTATTTATCCACCAGCCGCATTTATGGTGGCCAAATGGATATGGCCGGGCGAATCTGTACCGTATCCGCCTTCAATATGCTGATGGCGCCGGGATAGCCGATGATACCTCTTTTGTATTTGGCATCCGCACGGTTAGCTCAAAGGCTGTCACCGTTAAAGGCTTTGTCCGCCGTGATTTTTATGTTAACGGAAAACGGGTACACCTGGCAGGCGGCGCCTGGGTTCCTGATATGATGGTTAACCGCGATTCGGCGCGATACGATTATGAATTGCACCTGTGCCGTAATGCCAACGTGAACCTGGTAAGGATATGGGGTGGGGGAGTTACCCCGCCGGATGACTTTTGGAATGCTGCTGACAGGTACGGTGAAATGGTATGGTCGGACTTTTGGGTGACCGGCGATACTCAGGGCGAATTTAAAGGCTCACCCGACTGGCCTTTTGAAGGGAATGTGTTTGTAAACAACGTAGTAAGCACTATTTACCGTATCCGCAATCATCCAAGCCTGCTGGTTTGGACTGGCGGTAACGAGGGGCATGCACGTAAAGAATTATACGACGCCATGCGCGATAATGTGATCAACCTTGATGGTACAAGGCCGTTTATACCAAGTTCATCAGGTTATGCCAAACTGCCCGCCGGGTGGAAAGGCTCCTGGCCCGATGATATGCCGTCGGGTGTTTACAGCGGCGGCCCCTATCAATGGGAAGACCCGAAAGTATATTACAAAAAAGCTGATGTTGGGGGTGATTGGGTATTTAAGGATGAAACAGGTATCCCATCGCAGCCGCCATACACTACGCTTGCAAAAACTATCCCCAATCTGGTTTGGGATACCAAACTACCCTTCCCGCTTAACAACAGCTGGGGCTACCATGATGCCTGCACAGGCGCCGCCCGGTATGATTTGTATAATAGTGAAATGGTAAAAAGATACGGACAGCCCGCTACAATGGTAAAATTCTCGGATAAAATGCAGTTGATGAACTCGGTGGGTTACCAGGGTATATTTGAAGCAGACGGGCACAAACTGAATGAAACCGGCGGTGTTATGCTATGGAAATTAAACGCCGCCCTCCCAAGCGTGGTTTGGCAGATATACGACTGGTACCTGGAGCCGAATGCCGGTTATTATGCCATGCAAAATGCCTGTGAACCTTTGCATATCCAGTTTAATCAGGATGATTCTACCGTTGCTGTTATTAACCGGATGCACCATGCAACAGGGATTTTAACCGCCAGGGCCGATGTTTATGACATCAACAGCAAACTAATAAGTTCATTTAGAGTAAACACTGTCAGCCTTGCCGAAACAGGTGTACAGGAAGTTATCAAATTAAAAGACTTGCTGGCGGCAACCAAAGGGGTTAGCTTTGTAGTATTGAATTTAACCAACGCAACAGGGGAAACCGTATCGCATAATGTTTACTGGCTGTCGCCGGATAATGATTTCACCGGGTTTAACAATATGGCAGGGACACATATTCAGGTTAAGGTGTTAAACGCCGAAAAAGGTTTAAGTGAAGATAAGTGGACGCTGCAATTCAATAACAATACCGATAAACTGGCGTTTTTTGTGCGTCCGCAACTAATGCAAAACGGTGAAGAGGTAATGCCCAGTTACTGGACAGGCAATTACTTTACCCTTGCCGCGCACGAGAGCATAACCGTATCTGTAAGCGCCCCGGTTGCAAAATCAGGCAGCAAACAGCCAACTATTTTAGTTGAAGGATGGAATATTGATAAGCAGGTGATAAGCTTAACTGCAAAATAAAAATATAAAAAAATCAATTTAGCAGAGCCCTGGTTTTTACCGGGGCTTTTGTTTATACCCCGCCAAACTTTTAACTGCTGCATAGCGGCCAATTTCTACCATTTCTTCTGCCTTGTAAAAATCAAATGTACCGCATGAGTGACGTGAAACATTCACCAGAATATCAGGGGAATATCTTTCGAGTGTCATTTGGGTGATATGATAAGTCATAAAGCTAAGGGTTCTGTTGATCAGGTTGAAATAGCCGAGTTTTTCTTCGCTGCTGATTTTTTCTTCACTGTCTGGCGGGTGCAGTATATGCAGCTGGTTGTAAAAATCTTTAAGTTTTTTTTGATAGGTAGATTGGGTGGCAACTGTTTCAACATGCGGAACTATCGGCTTATCAACAGGTATATCGGCATTCACATCTACGGCGATCAAGATATCCTTTGGCATCCTTTTTACATGATTAATGGGCATGTTATTGATAATGCCGCCGTCAATAAGCAAGCCGGTTTCTGTTTTCACAGGGGTAAAAACAGTTGGGATGGCCATAGAGGCCCTGATGGCTTCAAATATGCTCCCTTTTGTAAAAACAACTTCCTTTTTGTTGATAATATCTGCCGCTATTGCAGCGTATGGGATACTCAAATCTTCAATATTGGCGTCAGATATGAATGTTCTGATGGTATTCAGTAGTTTATCCCCTTTTACGAGGCCCTGGGTACTGAAAGTGAAATCAACCAGGCTGAAGAGTTTTATTTTATCGAGCGTGTAAAGCCATTTCTTATAAGCCTCCATTTTTCCGAGTGCAAACACGCCGCCAACAACTGCGCCCATGGAGGTGCCCGAAACTGATGATATTTCAAATCCATGTTTTTCTAACTCTTCAATTACGCCAATATGAGCTATGCCCCTGGCGCCGCCCCCCGATAATACTAAAGCTGCCTTCTGTTTCATTTTTTTTACCTGTAAATAAAATCACCAACCTGTCAGCAGAAAGGCTGAATGCTGGCAGCAAGGTAAATATTAAAATCGCGTGATTTATAACCAATCTGATAGTTTATTGTTCCCGGTTTTTAAATCCATCCAATAAAACCAATACTTTTATAAATTTGTAGGGTGACCGCCAAATTTTCATGTCCCGGAATGAAAACCATGTTAAAAGTGTATTCAATGGCTACTTTGTTAATGGGGCTTAACACCATTACAATGGTTTATATTTTGTCGAAGTTATTATAACATGAAAATACTAATCGCACCCAACGCATTTAAAAATAGTCTTTCTGCATCGGATGCTGCTGCGGCCATTCAGCGGGGCTTAAAACTGAGCAGTCTGGATTGCAGTACGACCTGCTTCCCGATTGCCGATGGCGGCGACGGCACCGGTACATTGATCACCGGAACATGCGGAGGGAAATTTATAAAAAAAGAAGTCCGCGACCCTTTGGGCAGGAAGATAATGGCCTCGTTTGGATTGATAGACAATGGAAAAACAGCGGTAATAGAAATGGCAGACACCTCCGGTCTCCGCATGTTAAAAAAGGAGGAACTTGATCCGATGAGCGCAACCTCCTGCGGAACAGGGGAACTCATCAGGTTCGCGTTGGACGAAGGGGTCAGCAGGATTATCATTGCCATGGGAGGTTCCGCTACTGTCGATGCTGGATGCGGTATTTTAAGTGCGCTTGGGATTGCTTTTTTGGATGCTGAAGGCCGTCGCTTACCTGCAGAACCCAAATATCTCATAAATACGGCGAGGATTGACAATGCCGGACTTGATAAAAGAATTTTTGATTGCGAGGTGGTCATTCTTTGCGATGTGGACAACAAGCTGCTCGGCCCGGAAGGGGCGGCAGCTGTTTTTGGTCCGCAAAAAGGCGCAACGGTCGAAGATATACCATTACTGGAAGCCTTTTTACATACCTTTGCGAAGGTAACTGAGAAGCAAACCGGGATAAACATAGCTGAGATAAAACACAGCGGTACTGCGGGTGGCGCAGCCGCAGGTTTACACGCCTGGCTAAATGCGAAACTGGTAAATGGCGCCGATTATTTTTTATCGCTCACAAATTTTGATGCTGCCTTGCAAGGAACAGACTGGCTAATCACTGGCGAGGGGAGTATTGACCGCCAGACACTCCAGGGCAAAGGCCCTTATGGCGTAGCGCTTAGGGCAAAAAAATTAAAGATCCCGGTAATAGGTATTGCCGGGAAAATTCCCCTTGAACATGATGAGGACCTGAAACGGTATTTTGACGTCTTAGTATCGATAAATGATAAAGGAGTCGATTTGGCAACTGCAATGAAAAATACCAGGGAGAATTTAATACGGACTGCAAAGAGAATAGGGGATTTTATTGCTGTTAATCATCTGTAGAAGAAAGACTTACGAAGTTTTTAAACGGCAAAGCCCTCAATGAGGCCTTTGAAAACAAACAACTCCGAATTAAACTTCGATTTCTATAGCTTTCTGCTTTTACCTTTTTACCTCCCAATAATTCCCCGATATAATAATCATATCCAGCAGCTTTATGGTATTGTCGTAATAATCAAAATCCTTTAGTTTAAAAGCTATGGTGTAATCCCACACCCGGTTTAACCAGCTCTGGTTTTTTCGGTCAACCATGGCTGATACGGCAAAGGGGGTTATAAAACTTAATGCTTCAAAATAACGCCCTTTGATGTCATGGCCGGCTAAGGTATAACCGGCAGACAGGTTATTGGGGTCGTTATTGGTGGTTTCCCTTATCCAGCGGTTTATTTTATCCGCTATTTTTTTTGAGCGTTTATCGCCGGTTAATAAATAATCGGTTGCGATGCGCCAGGGATCACGGCAGGCATTGTAATTGTATTCCCCGTCATAAACTGACTCAAGAAAATGCGGCCGGGCAGGCTTTGCTTTTTTATTGATGCGCGAAATAAAATCGGGTATAAGCCCGGCATCCGGGCTATAGTTTTCCTGCAAATTATTGAAAAGCTTATAATTTTCATCAATAACTTTGTTCCATCTGCTGTCGTTTGTTGCCTGCTGAAATGCCTTAAAATGTGCTGGCATAAAATCAGAAGACCGCATATCAAAATAATCCTTGCTGTCATGTTCCACGCCATCGCACAATAAAACCGACCATGTTTGATGATTAATATCAAGTCGCAGCACATCACTTATCATATTCTTGCCCGCCTGCAGGTAATTTATCTGGCCCTTGCTTCCCCATTGTTTATCAGCCAGCAAAAGCGAATAAGCAATATCCATGTCCCCGTCGGTTGCGGAGGTTTCATCTGAACTTTTGCCGTTTGTATATTGCGCCCAGGCCATTAAATACCTGCTTCGCTTGTCGGGATGGGATTTATAATAGCGGAACAAATTGTCATAAGTAATTTTCGCCGAAGGATCAAACCCCGCCATCAGCGCCACGATGACCATGCCGTACCCCTGCCCTTCGGAAACACATTGTTTATTATCTTTGTTTTCAAACCACACATAGCTTTCAGCCTTGCCCGGCACATTTTTTATAAATCGCTTTTTCCATAGTGTATATAAATCACGCACACTGTTATCCAGCCCTGTTTGCGAAATATTGTTGGGTTTAATGACGCCAGTAAAATATTTTACATGTTGTGGAAATGGCTTCAAAGGCGCCTGGGCGGATAGTATAAGGCTATTGAAAAATACAATGATTAATGTAAGCCATTTTTGGACCATAAAAGACAATCTCAGCATGATGGCTTCTCTGATTATAATTAGACGATTAATACAAACATAACGAAAATAGATTGAGGGCAGTATTAGCAGGTTGGTCTTACCTAAACGGCGTAGCCCTCATTTATGCCTCTAAAATAAACATCCTTATAAATAATCCTCTCCAATTGAGAGGGCTTTAAAAAAGAGCAAAGTTAAAGTCCTCTCCTTTTGAGAGGGTTGGGTGAGGCAAAATGAACTTTCTAACCGCCGGTTAGGTCCCAACATACAGCTGTATAGGTTGTAAACACGAACAAATACGACGGATTGCCTATATTGCAATTGTAATATTAAACAAAATCACTATCTCACATAAAAGCAATTTTTGAATCGTAACAGTGATAATACTTTTAATTGTGTCATTTATACACAACATAATTTTAATTTTGCGTATCTCAGTATCCCAAATATGTTAAAAAGAATTCTTTATTTTCTCTTTTTAGTTTGTTTAAGTGTTTCAAATGTACTTCCTGCAGACGGTCAGCAAAAGGTATTAGGTTTAAAAGATGCAGAACAAATTGCCCTTGCCAATTACGGCAGTATCAAGGCAAAAACCAGCCAGTTAAATGCCTCAAAAGCATATTTAACGGAAACAAAGACCGAGTACCTGCCAAACCTGAGCTTTTCCGCACAACAGGATTATGGCACGGTTAACTCACAATTTGGCCCGCTTTATGGTTTTAATGGCCTGGGTGTGGCTTCCTCGGGGCCTGTTGCAAACCATCAGAGCTGGAGTGCAGGGTTTGGTTCGCTTTACCTGAGTAATGTGAGCTGGGACTTTTTTGCATTCGGACGGGCGTCTGAAAAGGTAAAAGTTGAAAAGTCAGCTGTATCACGTGATGAAACCGACCTGGCGCAGGAACAGTTTCAGCACGAGATCCGTGTTGCAGGCACATATTTAAACCTGCTGGCGGCACAACAGCTGAGCAAGGCGCAGCAGGATAACCTAAACCGGGCCATCGACCTTCAAAAAGTAGTCGTGGCGCGGGTGAAGAACGGGTTAAATGCAGGGGTTGATTCATCACAGGCCAATGCCGAAGTGTCAAACGCCAGGATTGCGCTCACTAACGCACAGGAAACCGAACAGGAGCAAAGCAACCAGCTGGCAATTTACCTTGGTATAGCCCCGCAGAATTTTGTGTTAGACAGTACTTTTGTAACCAAAGCGCCTCTTAATGCCGATCCGCAGGCTCAGGTTAGCTTCGCAAGTCATCCCATATTACAGTTTTATCAAAACCGGATAAACGTAAGTAATGAGCAGGCAAAATATTTAAATACTTTCAGTTATCCGGCATTTACATTATTTGGTGTTTATCAGGGCCGGGGTTCCGGTTTTGGTTCAGGTTACGGTAGTAATCCGGCCGAATACAGCAGCAGTTATGGCAGCGGCGCCGACCCTACCCGCTTTAATTATTTATTTGGCGCAGGCGTAACATGGAATATCACCAATGTTTTAAGGGTGCATTACCAGGTGGCTTCACAGAAATTCATCTCAGAACAATATAAAAACGAATACGACCTTGTTAGCCAACAGCTAAGCGATCAGGAGGTGCTTGCCGAAACCAGGATCAGCAATGCTTTGAAAAATTATCACGAAGTGCCCGAAGAGGTGAGGGCCGCTACGGATGCTTACAATCAAAAATTTACCTTATATAAAAACGGGCTTGCAAATATTGTTGATTTTACGCAGGCGCTGTATGTATTAAACCGTGCCGAGGTGGATAATTATATTGCCGCGAACAATGTTTGGCAGGCCTTATTATTCAAAGCCGCTGCGACTGGTGATTTTGGGATATTTATAAATAACTTTTAGCGATAGATAAATAATGGGATTGATAAAAGGGGCCCTTCAAAGGCCGGTTACTGTATTGGTTATAGTGGCAGGATTATTTTTCTTTGGGATAAGTGCTGTCCGGAATATTAAGATCGATATTTTTCCTGATTTAAACCTGCCCGTGATTTATGTTTCACACCCTTATGGCGGTTATACCCCCGACCAAATGGAGGCTTATTTTGGGAAGCAATATGTTAACCTTCTCCTTTTTGTATCGGGTGTAAAAAGTATCGAAACAAAAAACATAAGCGGTTTAACCCTTATAAAACTTACTTTTTATGAAGGGACCAATATGGCCCAGGCTGCTGCCGAGGTAACTGCCTATACCAACAGGGCGCAGGCAGGTTTTCCGCCCGGTTCGCAGCCGCCGTTTATTTTACGTTTTGACGCCTCAACATTGCCTGTTGGCCAACTGGTGCTTTCCAGCCCCGCCCGCAGCAATAATGAGTTGCTGGACATGGCAAATGTTTATATCCGATCTTCATTTACTTCAATTCCCGGCCTGGTTGCCCCGGCGCCTTTCGGTGGAAATGTACGCACTGTTGTCATTAAAGTTGATCCCCAATTGCTGCGTTCGCATAATTTAACTGCCGATCAGATAGTGGCTGCCCTCCGGGATAATAACCAGAATACGCCGGCGGGCAATGTGCGTATCGGCGATTATAATTACCTGGCGCCGTCAAATACATCCGTTAAACAAATAAAGGATTTCGGCAATATCCCCTTGTATAAAAATGGGATACAAACTGTTTTTTTACGTGACGTAGCCACCATTGAGGATGGCGCGGATATTACATCAAGTTATGCCCTGGTAAATGGCAAACGCTCTGTTTACCTTCCGATCACCAAATCCGCCGATGCTTCTACCTGGGAGGTTGTGCAAAACCTGAAGAAAGCCATACCCCGTTTCCAGGCTTTATTGCCAGAAGATGTGAAGCTTTCGTATGTGTTTGACCAGTCGGTATATGTGATCAATTCGGTTAAAAGTCTGGCCGAAGAGGGTGCAATAGGGGCGGTGCTGACCGGATTAATGGTGCTGCTGTTTTTGGGCGATAAACGCGGCGCTTTAATTGTAATATTAACTATCCCCACCTGTATTATATCGGGGATATTTTTCCTGTACCTTTTTTTTCAAACCATCAATATAATGACGCTTAGCGGGCTTTCGCTTGCTATCGGTATCCTGGTTGATGAATCAACGGTAACGATTGAGAATATACACCAGCATTTTGCGATGGGCAAGCCTAAGGCCCTGGCTATCTGGGATGCCTGTAAAGAAATAGCTTTCCCAAAACTGCTTATTTTGTTTTGTATCCTGGCGGTATTTGCTCCGGCCTTTACCATGAAGGGGATTCCGGGCGCCTTGTTTCTGCCGCTGGCGCTGGCAATTGGGTTTTCCATGGTTACCTCATATCTGCTGGCCCAAACCTTTGTGCCGGTAATGGCCAATTGGGTGATGAAAAATGACCATGAGGATAAAAGCCATGCTGATGGTTTTGCCCTGGAAGATGAAGGCGATGCCTGGGAGCAAAAGGAACTGGCGATAAAGAACGCTACGGACATGCGCGGGAAAAAGCTAAGCCGTTTTGACAAGTTCAGGCTGCGCTTTTTGCGTTGGCTCGACGTGATGATGCCCAATCGCAAATGGATCGTTTCCCTTTACGTAGTAATAGTAATGGCTCTTGCATTTTTGATGTTTAATATCATCGGGCGTGATGTGCTGCCAAAAGTAAATTCAGGTACCTTTCAGGTAAGGTTGCGTGCACCGGACGGCACCCGTTTTGAGCGTACCGAAGCCATTACAGTTAAAGCAAGGGAAATACTGGCAAAATTAGTTGGTAAAAACAATATTGAGGTAACTTCCGCCCTGGTGGGGATGCACCCCGGTTTGTTTTCAACAAGCCCGATCTATTTATTTATGGCCGGCCCGCAGGAGGCTGTTATGCAGGTAAATTTAAAGGAGGATTATAAAGTTAATCTGGATGATTTAAAGGAACGTTTTCGCAATGCAATGAAAAAAGAGCAGCCTGCTGTGCAACTCTCTTTTGAACCCATTGAACTTACTGATAAAATTTTAAGCCAGGGTTCGCCTACCCCTGTTGAGGTAGCCATATCCGGCAAAAATAAACCCCTAAATATTCAGTGGGCTTTTAAAGTGCTCGATAAATTAAAGCAAATAAATTACCTGCGCGATGTTCAGATCGGGCAATCTTTCAAATATCCTTCAATCAACATAAATATCGACAGAGTACGTGCGGCAGAGTTAGGGGTTAGTATTAATGACATATCACGCTCACTGGTGGCATCAACATCGTCCTCCCGATATACTGAAAAAAATGTTTGGCTTGATCCAAAAGCAGGTTTAAGCTATGCCGTACAGGTGGAAGTTCCTGAATATCAAATGGCGAGTTTAAATGATGTGCGCGAAATCCCGGTGATGACGGACAAGTCCAGACCTGTTTTAAGTGACGTTGCCGACGTTACAGCCGGTACCACGTATGGCGAAAACGATGATATTGGTGCTATCCCGATGCTCACCGTTACGGCCAATTTGAATAACAAAGATTTAGGCACAGCAAATGACGACGTTCAAAAGGCGATCAGGTCGTTAGGGAAGTTACCACGTGGTTTAACGGTTGCAACACGCGGGCTTACCCAAACATTGACAGATACTTTGGATAGTTTGCAGAGCGGGTTGCTGGTGGCAGTTATAGTTATTTTCCTTATGCTTGCTGCCAATTTCCAGTCGTTCAAAATGTCATTTGTTGTACTGTCAACGGTTCCCGCAGTGTTGTTTGGTTCGTTACTACTGGTTAAATTAACCGGGGCCACGCTGAACCTGCAGTCGTATATGGGGATGATAATGTCGGTAGGTGTGTCTATTTCAAACGCCGTATTGCTGATCACCAATGCCGAAGAGTTGCGCAAGCACAATGGTGATGCGCTTAAATCGGCCCGTGAAGCGGCAGCCCTGCGTTTAAGGCCAATATTAATGACCAGTTTAGCCATGATTGTTGGTATGATCCCCATGGCCTCGGGCTTAGGCGAAGGCGGCGACCAGACTTCCCCTTTAGGCCGTGCGGTAATAGGCGGGTTATTTGCATCAACATTTGCCGCCTTATTAATATTACCGCTGGTTTTTGCCTGGGTACAAGGCAAAGCTTCAACCGATTCTGTTTCCTTAGACCCTGAAGATAAAGAAAGTAAATTTTATATTCCATTGCACCATCATGAACAGCCTCAAAAATAATCAAGTCACTTTTCTTAGTATTATAGCTTTTACAGCAAGTTTGCTGAGTGCGTGTCATTCAGATAAGAATGAACAGCAGGCTTCAAAACAACAGGATACTGTTCAGGCAGTCCCGGTTGTGTTGGTGCCGGTTCAAAAGGGGAAGTTAAGCACTACAATCGCGGTGCCCGGTGAACTGATACCATATCAGCAGGTTGATTTGTATGCCAAGGTAAATAGTTATGTTAAAACACTTTTAGTTGATATAGGTTCGGAAGTACATCGGGGGCAATTACTGGCGACGCTGGAAGCACCCGAAATCAACTCACAGTTAGCCGGTGCCCAATCCCGTATCAGGCAAATGGAGGCTGTATATTTTGCCAGCAAAGCCACCTGCGACAGGCTTTACAGCACTAGTAAAACGCCCGGTACCGTTTCTCAAAATGACCTGGAACAGGCCGAAGCAAAAAAAAAATCAGACCTTGCCAATGTGGAAGCTGCAAAATCTTCCTATAAGGAAGTGGCCGCAAATTTGAATTACCTGGAAATCAGGGCGCCGTTTGACGGCGTAATCTCCTCACGCAATGTAAACCTCGGCGCTTACGTTGGGCCCGGTGGTAAAAGTACCGATCCGTTATTTGTTTTACAGGACCAGCAGCGGCTGCGCCTGGTGGTTTCGGTGCCCGAAATTTATACCGGCGGACTGAATGCCAAAGATCAGGTAACTTTTTCGGTTGAGGCTTTGCCTAATCAAAAATTTACTGCCCGGGTAAAACGTATTGCAGGGGCGCTTGACGAAAAATTGCGTTCGGAACGTGTGGAAATGGATGTTTTTAATAAGGATAAAAAGCTTTTGCCGCATTCGTTTGCAGAGGTGAATGTGCCCATGCCATCCCGTGACAGTGCTTTTATAGTCCCGAAGACGGCAGTGGTAATGTCAACGGAAAAGGTATTTGTGGTAAAGGTGGTAAATCACCGCGCGATTTGGGTAGATGTGAAAAAAGGCTTTCAATCAGGCGACCAGATGGAAGTTTACGGCGATTTAAAACTGGGCGACAAAGTTGCCAAACAAGCTACTGATGAGATCAGGGATGGATCTGAAGTTAAAGATTAGAGGATTTTGGTCCGAAATAAAAACGGGTCGTTTTCTTTGATTTTTAGCCATGTACGGAACACGTCAATATTGTCTGAAACGGCATAACATTCCCAAGCCCGTTGAAAATAGCCAACAGGGAAAAATAAGTGTCGTGAAGGATTTTCCGTTTTGTTTTGTTATTGCGCCAAAAAATCGGCGCAATAACTCATCCATCGGCGCAATCAAACAATAATTGATGCAATCCGTCAACAATCCAGAACAAAAAATAGGACAAACCAGCTGAAAGCCTTTTAAGGGCTAAAAGCACCTGGAAATTGGGGGTATAGGTTATTAAAATACAACAAGTAAAAAGCCATCCTATCCGGTAAGGCTCTTTACTTGTTAATTTATTTTACCAGCGACCGCCACCACCGCCGCCGCGATTACTATCTTTATTGTAGCCACCGCCGCCGCCGCCACGGTTACCGCCGCCGCCATAGCCGCCACCGCCACCGCGATTGCCGCCATAACCACCGCCACCGCCGCTTCTGCGATCGTTTGGTTTCTTTTCTTCTGCCTGGCTCACCGCAATTGACCTGCCTTTTACCTCAGCGCCATTTAAACCGGTGATCGCTTTTTGAGCGCTCTCGTCATCGGGCATTTCAACAAAGCCGAAACCCTTGCTTCTGCCGGTTTCTCTGTCGCTAATTAATTTAACGGTGCTTACTTCACCATAAGCTTCGAAAAGCTCTCTTAAATCGGCTTCCTCTAATGAAAAAGGAAGACTTCCTACGAATATGTTCATCAAAATTTAATTTATAACGGGCAGATCTACTTTTGCCTGCCACTTTTTAGTATTGTCAAATATAGTAATAGATATTTTATGATTACTGTAACAAATTGGAAATACTTCTCACTTATTTTAAAAATAACTTAAAACACCTGTATTATCAGGAATATTTTGTCGTTTAACTTAAATTGTTCACCCGTTTTTTTCCCTCTAAGCCCTATCCCAACCGGCGACGCCGGGGAAATGGCGTAATAATTTTCGTTATTAACCCTTAATAAACCGGCGCTTATAGCAATATAAAAGTTCCCGCTGCCTGTAATAACTACGCTTCCGGCCCCAACTTCGTTAGTAACAATATTCGGGTTTATTTTGTTTAAAGCAATTTTTAATTTATTTGCTTCAACCAATTGGGCAATATTGCGGTTTGTTTCCTGCTGCATCATCTCACGTCCGGTTTCATATTTATCACCGGCGCTGCTTTTGGTATCATCTTTGGATGCCTTTTCGGCCTCATCAATCCCCAGTTGTGCCGCCCCCATGCACTTTTGTACATAATCAAGGCATTGTTTGTGAAGTTCTTTTTTTAGCTCAGACATTGGGGGGCTAAGTTAGTCCGAAAGTCGGGAAAGCCCGAATGTTCCCGGAAAAAAGGTGGTTATCAACACAAATTTCACTATCATTTAGCACTTCATTATTCGGAATTCACTATTCTGTGTTCGATATTACGCTGTTCAAAGCTAAAACACTTTTGTGCCAAAAAAATAAAAGCCCCCTTGCACTCGCTGCTTGGGGGCTTTCAACCTAAACCTTATCACAATTATAAATGCGGGTTGCATTTATATAATTAACTAACGTTTAATATTTGCTTAATGTTTTAATAATCGTAAAAATTGACTAAATAATGATAATTTAAGTCATTAGCAGGGTTTTTATCAAATTACTAAAGTTTTTTAACTTAACATTTAGCTTCTGCGGGGCGTTTTGGGCAAATAAAATTACGACTTTAGGGGGAACCTTCTTTGTGAATCTCATGGATTTTTTTCGCTGCCGGCTATAACAAACAACCATCAAAAAAAGGGGAAAACAAATAGAATGCCCGGAGTTATCCCATTATATTGAGGCTATTGCATTTTTCTCTACCTCATCCAAACTCCGCATAAATTTTTTCCGGTAATTTAGCGGACTCAGGTGCATTTTTTGTTTAAAGGTTTTATAAAAGTGAGATACGTCGCCAAAACCGGAGTCGAATGAGATTTCGGAAATTGGTTTGTCCGTTTGCACCAATTGCTGGATTGAATAATTGAGGCGGTATTCAATAATAGTTTCTATAAAGGTTTTGCGGGTGATTTTTTTAAAATACTTGCAAAACGCGTTGGTGGTCATATTGGCAATCCCCGCAGCTTCTGCAAGGGAAACCTGCTCCCTGAAATTTTCGACCAGATAAGCCAGCACAGGGTTAATACGCTCTTGTTCGGCCAGGGAACTCCTGGCAATTATCCCGTTCTGGTCAAGCAAAACATACTCATTTGACGTTGCCAGGCGCTGTAATATTTCGAGGAGCCCGATCAGTAGTTTAAAATTGTTTTTCTCTTCGCATAGCGCCAGCAAACTCCGGTTAACGACAGCCCTGGTACCTGAATTAAAGCAAATACCGCTGCCACTCAGATGCAGGAGCTTTTTGATATGGTGCAGCTCATTTTTGCTAAAAAAATCATCGCCTAAAAAAGCCTCATCAAACTGTACAACAATTGCACCCGCTTCGGTTTGCGCCTCTTTTCCCGTGTCGAGTTTCCAGCAATGCGGCAGGTTGGGGCCCAGAAACACAAGGTCGCCGGCAGTGAAATCGGCCATGTGACTGCCTGCATAGCGTTTGCCGTCCCCTTTCAAAATGAAGGTCAGTTCGTATTCCGGATGAAAGTGATACGGCGCTTCAAAAGCAGACTTATCAAATTTCCTGAAGATAAATGACTGCCCATGAACAGGCTGAAGTACTTCAAATGATGCCTTGATCATAGTATATCTTAATGCATTTGTTTGTAAATGTAAAATTAGGGATAAAATAGGCC
>JBIOHE010000055.1:0-17337 GCA_044448725.1 Sphingobacteriales bacterium
ATCTTATGGTTATGCTTTATAAAAATTCTTGTACGTTAATATAATCAATACCGCATGTTTCAGCGCAAAGACGGTCATTTTCAGAGTTTTCAAGCATTAAAATATCCCTGCGCTGCAAATTGTGGTCTTTTATTAATAATTCAATGGCGTCTGGCTCGGGCTTCGCAAATGTTTCTTCGGCAAAGTAGGCCGTTAAATAGGGCTCAAGGCCGTGCCATTCCGTTTGTTTAATTTTATTCAGTTGCTGTTCAGGGTTACCATTGGTTACAATAAACACTTTTTTTCGGTCAATAACAATATCCTGCAATAAATTCAGGATGTTTTTATACACCAATAGCTTTAAAGGAAGTTTAGCAGTGATCAAAAGGTTGTTTAAATTGTCACGAAATTTCTCATCAATATTTAACTTTTCTTTTAAACGATCAAATACCCGGTCATTTCCCTCTGCATTATACGTATTTACCATTAAATTGGTTGTTTCCTTAGCATCAATAAGTTCGGTATATTCAAGCAGGCTGGCAAAAATGTAATAAACCTGGAATAAATAGTCTTTTTCAGGATAAATTACATTATCCAGTTCAAAAATAAATGCTTTTTTGCGCTTATCAATATCAGCGTATTTCATTGGTTTAGTTCAGTGTTGATGGTTCATAGTTTGGGGCAAAACTGTTCATTGTTCGTCTATTAGTTCGTTGCCCGTTTCGGGCGCAATTTATCTTATTTTTGTTTAGTGTAAATCTCTATTTTTGATAAAAAGTTTAAGGATGTAGTATGAATTTTTCTATGAACTATCAACCATGAACAATGAACCGGCAAATATGAGCGCGGTCGCCCGGAAATTACAAATTAAGCCGGGTAAAAGCTGGCTGTTTTATAAGGCGCCCGAAAATTACCCCGCCGTTTTGGAGCCCTTGCCCGCAGGCGTAAAAGCTGAATTTAGCCCTGGTGGGAATTTTGACGGCATACAATTATTTGCGACTGATAGCAGTGATCTGATAGCCAGCCTGAAGGTGGTTGTGCCGATACTGAAGCCAGACACAATTTTTTGGATCACTTATCCCAAAAAAAGTTCAGGGATACTGTCGGATCTGGAAATGACAGGCAGTTGGGCTCCGCTTGCTTTATATAATTTAAGGCCGGTAGCAACCGCTGCTGTTAATGAAATATGGACTGCTATACGGGTGAGAAGGGAAGGACAATCAAAAGTTTCGGAGTTTAGGAACGGCGAGATAAGAAAGAACGAACATTCGGCTTTTATTGATCCTGAAAACAGGCAAATAATTTTACCGTCCGATTTGAAACAGGTTTTGGAACAATCGCCTGTTGCACTCTCATTTTTTGATGCACTGTCCTTTACAAATAAAAAGGAATATGTAGTTTGGATACTTTCGGCAAAACAGGAAAAAACCAGGAATGAAAGATTAGCTAAAATAACAGAGAAACTGTTGGCAAAAAAAAGGAATCCTTCGGAGAAATAAATGGTCAGGTTGATAAGTGAGCAGTCAGGCGAATGAAATACAATGCCCAAATAAAAAAATGAAATGAAAACAGAGCCAATTATAGTACAGCGCATATACAACGCGCCCATTGAAAAGGTATGGCACGCCATAACCGACCTTGAGCAAATGCGGCAATGGTATTTCCCGTCGCTTGTAGAATTTGAGCCTGAAATTGGCTTTGAAACAGTATTTGATGTTGAAAGCGGAGGGAAGATATTCCCGCATATATGGAAAGTAAAAGAAGTTATACCGGGTAAAAAAATCAGCTATGAGTGGAAGTTTGGCGGGTATCCGGGAGACTCCCTGGTTAGTTTTGAGCTTTTTAACGAGGATGGTAGAACAAGGATAGTTTTAACCCATAATCAGGTCGAAACCTTCCGCGGAGATATTCACCCCGATCTGGCAAAACAAAACTTTGTGCAAGGGTGGACACATTTTATTGGAACCGCATTAAAAGAATTTGTTGAGCAGGATGCAGAGGAATAAAATTATACCGGCGGTACACTTATGATTTATGTTATTTTTGTTGAATGACACAGCAGCAGGCCAATAATCCACTTCACGGGAAAACTTTAGAAATGATACTGACTGCTTTGGTTGACCATTATGGCTGGCCGGAACTGGCTGTGCGTATCCGTATCAACTGTTTTACAAAAGACCCCAGCATAAAATCAAGTTTAAAATTTCTGCGTAAAACCGAATGGGCACGGAAAAAAGTGGAAGATCTGTATATAGCCACCCCTTATTTGACACAGGTTGGCCAAATAGGTGCTTAATTGAAACTCCTTTGGCGCCTCAGAGAATATTATGCCTGAAAAAAACAGGCTTTGGTAGTATCCGGTATCATGTAAATTGAAAGTTCAACCTAAATAACCTCACCTCCCCAACACCACCACCGATCTTTCCCCCACCAAATACCCCGTTTCATTAATCACCGGCGGGTTATCCAACGTAATATCCTGCCCTGCACCCAGGTAGGTATTGATCAGTTGTTTCCAGGGGCCGGGAACGGCTATGGTAAAGTTTTTGGGGTTCCAGTCCACGTTTATCATTATATATAACTCCTGTCTGCTGCAGGTTAAGTGGTATGCAAAATAAAACAGGGACGGGTCATTGTAATCAATAGCATTTCCATCAAAGCCATAAGTTACAAAGTCATTGCGCCAAAAGCGGCTGCGGCTGATGAGGGTATAGGTTTTGCGGAAACGGATCAGCTGTACCGTAAAATTATAATGCTCCAGCATAATGTTCAGCCGCGTCCAGTCGAGCCAGATGGTTGCGTTGTTTTGGTTATAGGGGTTGTTATTGCCAAACTGGGTATGCAAAAATTCGTCGCCGGCTACAAACATCGGGGTGCCGTTGCTCAGCATCAGCAGGGTTGCCAGGTTTTTGGCTTGCCGGTAGCGCAACACCATTACATCGGCCGGTACATTGACATCGCCCTCCCAGCCACAGTTCCAGCTGTGGTTATTGTCGCTGCCATCGGTATTGTTCCGGCCGTTAGCTTCGTTATGCTTTTCGTTATAAGCAACCAGATCGTACAGGGTAAAACCATCATGACAATTGATAAAATTGATGCTCTGGTAAGGATGGTAAGCGTTCATCAGGTCGCCGGGGAAAATATCATCGCTGCCGTAGATGCGGGTAAGGGCGGTGCCCGCCATTCCGGGATCGCTTTTGGTAAAGCTGCGGATATCATCGCGGTACTGCCCGTTCCACTGCGCCCAGCTGTTGCCGGGGAACGCACGGCCCAGCTGATATTCGCCGCCGGCATCCCATGGCTCGGCAATTAAACGTACCTGCTGAAAATCCACATCGGCATTCAGTTGCGCGAAAATGGGCGGCTGGTATGACGGGGCGTCAGAAGTGCGCGAAAAGATGGAGGCCAGATCGAACCTGAAACCATCAACATGCATTTCCTTCACCCAATAAAGCAGACTATCGATGATCAGTTTCTGCACTACCGGATGATCGGTACGAACGGTATTGCCGGTACCCGAATAATTATCATAAGGATTGGCGGCATTATCATTCAGCATATAATAGGTACTGTTATCAATCCCTTTAAAGCTGTAAACCGGGCCGGCAATATCGCCTTCGGTAGTATGGTTAAAAACCACATCCATTATCACTTCGATACCTGCCTTGTGCAGTTCGCGCACCATGGTTTTAAATTCATTGATCTGCCCGCCGGGGGTTTTATCCGAAGCATATCCCTGGTGCGGCGCGAAGAAATTGAGGGTATTATAGCCCCAGTAATTATCGCCGGAAGGGTCGAACTGGTGTACCGGCATCAGTTCAACCGCAGTTATGCCGAGGGATTTTAAGTATGGAATTTTTGCGGTTACCCCCGCATACGTGCCCTGTATTTTGGGGTCGATGCCGCTGCCTGCGCCCATGGTAAAACCGCGTACATGCATTTCGTAGATCACCAGGTCGCCCTGGTGCTTAGCCATACTGTCATTTTGCCAGTCGAAGGGGCCAATATCAACAGGTATATAACCTAAAGGCGCTTTACCGGCGTTACTACCAGGGCGGCAGGCTGCTGCCGGATCGAAATCAGGCGGGAAAAACACTTCGATGGCGTAGGGGTCAAGCAATACCTTATCCGGGTCAAAATGCTGCCAGTAAGCGGGCTCATCGGGCATATCCGGGTTGCCGGACACCTGGTAGGCATAATAAATGGCGCCGTTCAGTTGGGTGGCCGGAATTCGGCAATGCCAGATGCGCTGCGATTTATTTACATTAAAATCGAGTACTTTAGTCACCGCAGGCACGGTAAACGACGCGCTGTTATATAATAACAGGTTTACCCGCCCCGCGTTTTTTGAATAAAGGACAAAGTTATAGGCGTCCTCCGCCTGTATATAAGAAACACCCATCGGAAAAGGTGCGCCTTCGGTTGTGTACCATGAGTTCATAAGGTATTAGTTTTGCTTAAATTTACCAATAAACCAGCAATTAAAAAGGGGTGTTTTAACGGTATTTAAAATTAGGCTGAAACGGGCGGAGAAAGAATGAGCGGGGGCATTTACGCGGAATTTTCTCAAAAAATTAAATTGTTAAAGCAATATTTACAAACGAGGGTTTATTGTCAATCAAAAAAAATGTAAATTTGTTCATATATCAAAAGTATAACGGCGCATAGCATGGAAACTTTAATCGTTCGACCCACAAAGGCACAGGAAAAAGCTGTCACAGCATTCCTTAAAGTGCTGAACGTGCAATTTGAGAAAAAAGAGGAAGTATTACCGCCGCATGTAATTGCCGGAATTAAAAAAGGCCAGGAAGATATCAAAGCCGGCGATACTTTTACTTATGAGGAATTTAAGCAACAGCTTTCTATATCTAAGTGAGCTATTCCCTAACATTTTCAAGGCAAGCCAAAGAAACATATTCGGCTATCCAATCGCAGCTATATAACCGTTGGGGGCAACGTGTTTTGAAAAAATTTGAACGTAAAACAATTAAAACACTTGATCTGATCTTACAATCGCCATTAATGTTCAAGTCAATGACTGATTATCCGAGTATCCGGAAGGGGTTGATCCATAAAAATTGCTCTGTTTTTTATGAGGTTAAAACGAATGAAATAGAAGTGCTTTTCTTTTGGGACAACCGGCAGGACCCTGTCTTTTTATAAAAATGCTATTAATCCCGCCTGTGTCTCACTTAAACACGTGAAATTTTGAGCGTCCGCGTTCGCGTGGTTGTTGGCACCTGGCTTCACGATCCTGTTTTTACAAACTACAGGCATAGCTAATCCGTAGATATGATCTGCGGAGGCTGGATGGCATAAAGAAATTGTGCGCGAACGCCTTTACGATTATAAAAAAAATCCTGAACAAGCCATGGATTTTGATCTTGCGATAGATGACATTGAGAACGGGCTATAATTATATCTTAGTTTTAGTTCGATTATCCTTGATATTCTAAAGGAAATTTTTCTCCGCTCCATAGTATCGGTTTTTTTAATGCTTCACGAAACATATCCAAAACCCATTTAATTTCCTCAATCGACTCTCCGCATACCGGAACCCCATTTTCTGTATAGCTATGGGGAATACCCATTTCGTCATAGTGAACTTCGTGAACAATATACAATAATTCATTATCCGTTTGATGGACTAAAACCCTATGGTTCCAATGGCTCATATTCATACAGTTTAAATAAAACAAACAAAATTACGCATTGGTGAAAGTTTTCAAAACTTCGTAAGTTTCTGTACATCAATACTTTGTTATAAAAGAGAATTCATGATTGAAATTGGAGCATCTTTAAAAAATCCGCAGCAGATACAATAGGAATTTTATCGAAAGGGTGCAATATGAGTAAATCCTGGTCGCCACTCACTATACAGGAGCTTCAGCGGTTACAGCAAGTTCAAGAAATTTGTTGTCTTTAGGATCGCGGCAGGCGTTGATCGTTATTTTTGGAGAAAATACCAGCGCATTTATTTCAAGGCGGTCAATAGCCTCGCGCCGTTCCCCATCGTTTAAAAAATATTTATCAAATTTTTTACGGAAAATAACTTCGGCAAATTCCAATAATACATGCTCAGATATTACAATCCTTCGTAATTTCACACTTTGGTTTTGAAAACAGTTTTTATATTTGTTTTATCAAATAAGATACTCCGGCTCATTAAAAAAAACCGACAATGGAAGCAAGCGTAAAATTTAAAACTGTTGATGAATATTTCTCCACCTTGCCCTCAAATACAAAAAGTTTACTGGAGGAGCTGAGATCGATAATCAAACTGGCAGCGCCGACAGCAAAGGAAGTGATCAGTTATAACATGCCCGCGTTCAAATTACATAGCGTACTGGTTTATTATGCCGCGTACAAGGGGCATATAGGCGTTTACCCCACTTCATCACCCATTGAAGTATTCAAAGATGATCTGGCGCCCTATAAATATTCAAAAGGGGCAATCCAGTTCCCGTTAGACGAACCCATGCCTGCCGACCTGATCAGCAGAATTGTAAAGTTCAGGGTACAGCAGGATTCCGAACAGGCAAAGAAGAAAAAGCTATAACGAATATCCAACTAAATCCGCTAAACCAATCGGCAACGAAAACAAAGGGGGCGCAGGATCTTAAACATATTCACTTACAGTAATTTAACAGTTGTTTTTGTGAAAACGTTTTTTTACATTTGATTTCAACAGGCAACCTTATTCACCTGAAAACCATAAATTATTCACCTAACCAACCAAACACATGAAAAAATTATTGTTAATTATTTTGTTCCTTGCCGCCGGTTTCTCCAGCCTTTATGCTACGGATACCACAAGGACAAAAACAGCCGCCGCCGACACCGCTAAAATTAAGGTCACCGTACAGACCACTACAGCGCCAACGGTTGCAAAAACCGATACTGCAAAAAAACAGCCGACGGCAACTGCTGATTGCGCAAAACCCGGGAAGATCCGGTCAACGGTAGGCTGGGTGCTGATTATCGGGATCATCATTCTTTTCCTTGGAGTAGCATTTAAATCCGACATATTAAGGGATTCTATAATGAATCATGACGATTTTCTCGTGGCAGCAAGAAAAATAGCCAAATACCAGAATGTGACGGACGTCAATAAGATCCCTAAACCCTTTAGCCTGTCCAGAAGCCAGCTTGCGATATGGACGGTAGTAATCAGCTGCTCCTATATTTACCTTGAACTCGTTAAATATTTTCCGGTAAAGGACATAGCTATTGATAGCACGCTGCTGCTGTTAATGGGAATAAGCGCGGGTACCGCTGCTGCCGGAAACCTGATCAACAATACCAGTACCCCGGAGCAACAGGGGCCGGATTTACCGTCAGAAGGCTTTTTTAAAGATATATTGTCTGATAAGAACGGTATTAATATCCATCGTTTTCAGAATGTTATATGGACCATTATCGCCGTAATGCTCTATTTGGGTAAAATTCCGGTGGTTATATGCGGCCAACTGCCAACGCTGGATTCCACACTAATAGCCCTTACCGGTATCAGCAGCGCTACTTACCTTGGTTTAAAAATCAATGAGAATACGCCGCCGGCGTTACCGCCATCGCCACCGGCACAACCTGGTGCCTGATTTTTCTTAAATCCAAATAGAAAAATAAATCAAATGTCCCCGTTAGCCGGTATATTTGCAGCAAACGGGGACATTTTAAAAATAGAGCTGCTGAAATTTGAATTTTCTTCGTCCAGGAGACAGTTTTTGAGCTTATGCCCTGCAATTATCAGCCCGCCAGTTTTTGATGGCTTTTTTTATTTCAACCTGGGTAAGACTTTCGTTTATGGCCCGGTCAGCCAGTACCACAAACTCATCATCGGGTGCAAAGCGTAATGCAACGATCTGTCTCATTGTGATCCTGCGGTCAAGCGGTTTGCGGGTAAGGATAAAATACCGCAGGTTTTCTTCGGCGCGTATAGCCCTGTCCTGCGCTTTTATCGCGAACTGGCGCGAAAACCAAAACAGGAAAATCCCTGAAACGAAAAGCAAAACTATCAATGCGGCAGTCAAAACCTCATCTTTAGCCGACCATTGCATCCATAAATTCACAAGGGAAATGATGGTGCCGATGATGAGGAATGAGCCTAATACAAAGTGAAAACCCTTTACATAACGGGTATGATTGGCATAGTTTTGTTCGTTCATAATGTCTGATTTTTTAGCGCAATATACCATTATTTGAAATATTGGGTTCACCAAAAAAATTGTGTGAAATAAATTTTCAAGAACAATTTATTAAAACAGACGTTAATAAATTAATCAAAACGAAATATACTATGAACAACACAGCAATTTCAACAGGGAAAACGTTGACGATAGGCGGAGACCTTACCGTTAACAGATTAGGTTATGGCGCAATGCGTATCACGGGCAAAGGAATATGGGGTCCGCCCAAAGATGAAGGCGAAGCGGTCCGCGTTTTACAACGTGCAGTTGAGCTTGGCGTTAATTTTATTGATACGGCCGATAGTTACGGGCCACATATTTCGGAAGAATTGATTGCCGAGGCACTTTATCCCTACCCTGCGGACCTTGTAATCGGGACCAAAGGCGGGCTGCTTCGCACAGGTCCTGATGAATGGCCGGTAAACGCCCATCCTGACCACCTGAAATCAGCACTGGAAGGAAGTTTAAAACGTCTGAAACTCGACCAGATAGACCTTTATCAACTTCACAGGATTGACACTTTAGTTCAGGCAGAGCAGAGCTTTGAGTTTTTACGCCAGGCGCAGCAGGAGGGGATGATCAAACATATTGGCCTTTCGGAAGTTGACATTGATACTATTAAAAAGGCACAGGATTATTTTGAGGTAGTATCGGTGCAAAATATGTATAGCGTTGATAACCGCAAGTGGGAGCATGTGCTGCAATTTTGTAAAGCGCATGAGATCGTTTTTATACCCTGGTTCCCGTTAAATGCAGGCAATGTAACAAGCCAGGTCAAATTAAAACAAATTGCCGAAAACCATGACGCTTCGGTACAACAGGTGGCATTAGGCTGGCTGCTGTACCATTCCGATAATATTTTACTTATTCCCGGCACATCGAACGTTGCCCATCTGGAAGAAAATATGGGCGCCGGTTCAATTGAACTTAGTGAGGAAGACATCCGGGAATTGAACAGCATAAATCCACAATAAATATAAACATCGCCGGTCGGGGAAATGGTAAGAAGTTCGCAAACAGGCTTCGCTTTTTTTAACCGGCGCATTATTTGCAATTAATTAACCCAATTTATTTATGTAAACGATAATATTTTTTTGCCTTTTAAACCTTTTCCGGTTTATGAAATCAAAAAAAATTATCCTCTGTTAAAATGTAAAACAACTATGAAAAAAATTCAATTATCTATCGTCGCGATGCTGTTGCTTGGAGCAGTGGCATGTAAAAAAACTTTAAACTCAGCGGCAAACATTAATGCTAATGTTTCCAGTGCCGACGCTGCCGACATGGTTGCCGGCTCATTGTCGTCAAACTCAAATGGGATAGTCAATTTTTCAGATGATGCGACATTGGATGCAATTTCTTTTATAAGATTGCATGTTGCATGCGGGACCGTAAAAGCAGATACCATTTCGCGGCACAGCGCTGCAGGTGCAGCAACAACCTACAGCTATAACTTAACCTATAACTACATGGTTAACTGTAGTAATAATGTGCCCGACAGCCTTTCGAGCAAACTGGTTTACAGTGGTAGTTTTAGCGGCCCTAACCTTTCATCAACAAATTCGGGCAGTTCTATATTTACCGTTAACGGCTTATTGCCAACAGCTACCAATTTTGTTATTAACGGCGAATACAAACAAAACGGGTCATTTCAATCAAAAGTTGATACAGCTAAACATGGCAATAACAATATAGATATTGTTGTTAAAGGCCTTACTATTACCAAACCGGCCCGTACAGTTGCCGGTGGTACAGCTACAATTTCTATAAGCGGCGACACCCCGAAAAAGGGAAGTTTCAGTTATACCGGAACATTGGTATTCAATGGTAATGGTACAGCAACTTTAACGCTGAACGCTAAGGTATATACCATTAACCTGAGTACCGGAGAACGGCATGACGGGTAAACTGCTTTACTATTCCACCGAACTTCAAAATATTTAATAAAATATTTTGAAGTTCGGTTTCTAACCATATCTTTGCAATCTAAATATTGTATTTATATAGTTATGGCTTATTCGCTTTCCTTTTCCAAGTCGATACTTGTATTGGTATTTATCTCCGATAAAACAAGGCGGGGCGAAACAGAATTCATTTCAACCAAAGTAATGAGTGAGCTATTAAATATCCCAAGGCCAACGTTAACCGTGATTTTGAGCAACCTTATGAGGGCAGGTATTTTACAATCAAAGGAAGGCGTCAACGGCGGCGTCAGAATGGCAAAGCACGAAGATAAAATCACGTTGCTTGATTTGCTTTTGGCAATTGAAAATGAAAAACCCTTATTTCAGACAGAATACGACTTAAACGTGAGCGGCAAGAGGCCTGACAATGCAAAGAAAACCGTTAATTCAATTTTAAAAAACATCGAAACTACTATGAAAAACGATTTGAAGAAAACCACTTTAAAAGACATCCTTGATACAATCTGATTTTTTTTGATCTAAACTATATATTCTATATATTTATTTTAACCATTTTATAATCCATGGCATCTATATTTTTAAAAGCGCAAAACAGCGGCTGGTACCCTGCCTTTTTGCAACCAGTTGTAAATGCAGTTTCCGAATCCAGGGGAGCTGACAAGATTCTGGATATCGGTACCGGGCCCGGGAAACTGCCCGAATTACTTATAACCCATAATCCTGGTTTAAAAATTACAGGTATTGATACGGATGCAAATATGATTGAAGAAGCGCGGAAAAGATTAAGCCACGAAAATGTAAGATTCCGATATCAGGAACCTGGCCTGCCTTTGGATTTCAATAACAATGCGTTTGATATCGTCATGTTTTGTTCGGTTCTTTTTTTGCTCAGCGAAAACACAAAAAGCCTTTTGATGCGGGAAGCGCTAAGGGTACTGAAACCGGGCGGCAAAATAATAATCCTCACCCCAACAGGAAAGAAATCAATAGCGGGGGCGTTCACTGAAGTATGGAGATTCCCTTATTCAAAAAACAACTGGACATTTATGGTATGGAGATTACTTACCAGTACGCAGGGTAAACATTGGCAAAAACAAAAATGGTCTGCGCAATATGCAAATGAACATCAATATCAATTCTCTTATGTTTTTAATAATAACGCCACACTTGAAATAATTACAAAATCAAATACAATTAAAAATTAAAACACATGAACACAACACTTTGGACTATCCAGGGCATACTTGCCATCATTTTTACTGCATCCGGATCAATCATTATGCTGCTGCCAAAAGAAAAATCAGCTGCAAAATTATCCTGGGTAAACGAATACTCAGATAATACCAGGCTATTTATCTGTTTATCAAAAATTGCGGGGGCAGCAGGCTTGATATTGCCCTTATGGTTAAATATTTTACCGGTTCTTACGCCAATAGCGGCATTAGGTTTAGCCACTATTATGGTATTGGCAATGGCGTATCATATCCGAAAGAAAGAGTTTAAGGATGTACCTGCAACCCTGTTGTTCATGGCATTAGCATTATTCATTGCTTACAACAGGTTTTAAAAATATATCTATTTATTACAATTAAATCGGAAATATTTTTTTAAGTACTTTTGTACAGGTTTAAGGCATTAAACTATAGCAGGTTTCGGCAGTCATAGCTGTATGTTTAATATTGAAATCTAAACTAAAGTACCATGAAAAATATATTAAATTTAGCCATAGCGCTTCCGTTTTTTTTAACCGGTTGTTCGCCAATTGTATATACAAGCGGGCCGACACAACCCGTTTACGAACAACAGCCACAACAGCCACAAGAGGTATATGCTGATCAGCCACAAACCGATCAGGAATTTTACGATCAGCTTTCTCCCTACGGAAATTGGATAGACTACCCGGATTACGGCTATGTTTGGCAGCCAAATGTGGAGCCGGGTTTCAGACCGTATGTTACTGATGGCTATTGGGTGTATTCCGATGCCGGCTGGACCTGGGCCTCAAATTATAGCTGGGGTTGGGCGCCGTTTCATTACGGCAGATGGTTTTTGGACGACAACTATGGTTGGTTATGGCTGCCAGGGAACGAATGGGCGCCTGCATGGGTAACCTGGGGGCAATCCGGTGACTATTATGGGTGGGCCCCGATGCCGCCCCGCGAGAATTCGGGGAACGGATGGAGGCCGCGTAACGAAGACTGGAACTTTGTGCCCGCACGAAACATAGGCACAGAAAATGTTAACCGTTATGTAGAGCGAAACAATGTAACGATTGTTAATAACACAACAATCATTAATAATATAAATACCAATAACTATGGCGGCAACAGAGGTAATAATTACGGCAGATATAACCGGGGTCCTAATGTAAATGAAGTCGAAAATATAACTAATACTAAAATTCAGCCGGTAACTATCAATGTAAATAATGTGCCGGGACGAACTTCGGTTAACAATAACCGGATAAACGTATATCGCCCTGACTTAAATCAGAACGCATCGCAGGGCAATGACAAACCCGTGCCACAAAAAGTATTTAAATATAACCAGGGTAACAATCAAAACCCTAACCAGCAACAAAACGGTGGACAGGGCAACAGACAGGGTAACCATCAGAATCCGAACCAGCAACAGATTGGCGGACAAAACGGCAATCAAAACCCTAACCCGCAACAAAACGGCAGACAGGGCAACAGGCAGGGTAATAATCAAGACCCGAATCAACAACAGATTGGCGGACAGGGCAATAACCAAAATCAAAACCCGAACATGCAATTTATCAGGCGGCCGGAAACCGTTCTGCCTAATCAGCAGCCAAACCAGCAACCGATTAGGCCTGTTAACGGGCAAGGGAATAACCCGAACCCCAATCAGCAGCCAAACCAGCAACCTGTAAGGCCTATGAACGGACAAGGGAATAACCCAATCCCCAATCAGCAGCCAAACCAGCAACCTGTGAGGCCTGTGAATGGACAAGGGAACAACCCAATCCCCAATCAGCAGCCAAACCAGCAACCTGTGAGGCCTGTGAACGGACAAGGGAACAACCCAATCCCCAATCAGCAGCCAAACCAGCAACCTGTGAGGCCTGTGAACGGGCAAGGGAACAACCCGAATGAACAGCCGAACCGGCGGCCTATGCAACCTGCTAACTGGCCAGGGAATAACCCTAACCCCAATCAGCAGCCGAACCAACAACCGGTGAGACCTGTGAACGGGCAAGGGAACAACCCTAACCCAAATCAGCAGCCAAACCAGCAGCATACAAATCCGCCGCAGGGAACAAATCAGCCGGGTAACGGGAATAAGCCACAGAAACCGCAAAAACAACCTGTACAGCCGGTAATAAAGCCAATTTCGTAACGGGCCAAAAAACTGGTGAGATATTTTGTTCACATAGCCTATCATGGCGCCAAATACAGCGGCTGGCAAAAACATCCGGGCGTGCTGAACGTGCAGGAAGTGCTGGAAAAAGCCTTGGGCAAACTGTTAAAAAAGCAGGTTGAAATTGTGGGTTGCGGCCGCACAGATGCACAGGTACACGCAAGCCAGTTTTTTTTTCACACAGATATTGATGAAGAATGGGATTTTGACCTGTTTTTCAGGCTGAATAAAATATTGCCTGATGATATTGCCGCTTTTGATATTATCCCTATGCAGGGCCAGCCGCACGCCCGGTTTGATGCAATTCAAAGAAGCTATGATTACTATATTCATACTTATAAAGACCCCTTTTTAAGCGGGTTCAGCTCACTTTATCCCGAAAGGGACCTTGATTTGGATAAGATGAAAGCCGCCGCGGCCCTGCTCCCGCTTTACAATGATTATCGTGGCTTTTGCAAATGCCCCGACCGGATTGACCATACCCTTTGTTATGTTTCAAAGGCAAGCTTATTTGCCGATGAGAATGGCGACAAGCTGAGGTTCCAAATATCAGCTAACCGTTTTTTAAGTAAAATGATCAGGATTATTATGGGCAGGTTGCTTGAAATTGGCCGCGGGCAAATGAGTGTGGATGAGTTTGAGCATTATCTCATCCACAAAGAAACACCGAAAATTATTATCCCGGCTTACCCCCAGGGGCTTTACCTTTCAAAAGTCACCTATCCTTACCTTGATATTCCCCCGCGTTCTGCATTTACGTCCGTTCTGCAAAACAGTATGGACGTTGACTGGCATGAAATATAGTGCACATTTTGACTGAATTAAGCCTGCGTAGCTGAACTACGCTCCAAAAAGGGTAATTTTACACCCTCTTAAAATAAACAGATGGTGTGGTCAGAAAAATTAAAGCTGAATAAACAGTTGCTGCGGTCGGTTGCCGACGCTGGTTATTTAGCGCCCAAAGAAATTCAGTTAAAAACCCTTTCGCGGATTATTGGCGGTCAGGACGTTATAGCGGTTGGCCCTGATGGCTGCGGTAAAACGACAACATATATATTAGCCGTATTAAACCGGCTGAAGCATACCTCTGAAGGCGTACCCCGTGTGTTGATACTTGTCCCTGATAAAGAAAGCGTATTGGAAGTGATAAGACGTTTTGAACAGCTGAATAAAAACAAACCGGCATTAATTGTAGGCCTTTATGCAACGCCCGGAACGGAAGCCCAGATGAACGCCCTTGCCGACGGCGCGGATATTGTAGTTGCGACGCCTGACAGGGCCCGTGCCATTTACCTGAAACTTGGCCTCAACCTGAACAAAATAGAACTGTTAATTATTGACGATGCCGAACTGATTGTTAAACAGGGCCTGCAGTTGCCAGTGGCAGAACTGGCCAACAGCATCACCAAATGCCAGCACCTGATTTTCACTACAGTGATCCATGAAAAGTTGAACAAAATGACCGCCCCGTTCATGAAAAACCCGGCAATTGTTGAAGTAGAAGAACTTAGCGGATCAAAATTGGAAACCCATCCGCAGGTATTATATCATCTGCCAAATTTTGGTACGAAATTAAACCTGCTGAACCTTTTTATGCGGGATGAAGAACTGTTTACTAAAACGGTGGTTTTTGTAAATACCCGTCAAACAGCCGAAAAAGTATATAAAAGGCTTCAAAACCGCCAGAAAAATTCTGTCGCCCTGTTAAATTCGTGGTCGGTCGAGTTTGAGAATATTAAGGGAGTGGTTGAATTTAAGGAATCGCCGCAGACCAGGATACTGGTTGTTACCGACGAAACCATAGGGTCAACCAAACCCGACGATATTCCATTCCTGATACATTTTGAGCTGCCAGCCGAAAAAGAAATCTTTATTGAAAGGATCATCAATCACAAAACCGGAAGCGAAGATGAAACCTTGTCTATAACATTTACTACCGACCTTGAGTTGGGTATGGTTAGAAAAATAGAACAGGCGACGGGACAAAAAATACCGGTTGGCGAACTGCCCGGAGAATTGTTGATTGAAAAAGAAAAGAAAGCCCCTGAACCGGAAAAAAAGCAAACGTCGAAAAAGAAGGCGGCGGAACCTGTGGCCGGTGAAGCCTTCCACCAGAAGAAGCCCGAAAATGCAAAAACTTACAATTACCCTTCAAGCCAGAAAGCTAAAATGAATAATAAAAGGAAACATTAGTGATGATTTGAGATTAGAGATCGTTGATTCGTGTCATGTGTCTTACTTTCATCGAACATCAAGCCTATTATTTCTAACAGGTTGCGCCCGAGCAGTGCCTGCGTCCGGATGGCTTGATAGTGTAAATGTATTTAGGGCATTTTGATGAGTTTTATTTTAAAGAAAATACGGGAGTGTAATTTAAACTGTGTCAGTTTTTAATTTTATTATATTTATAGGGTCAGGTAAAACGGAGATCGGCTCTGCTGAGGAGCAACCGATCAAGGGGTAACCTGTCCCGATAGAATGAGCCAATTCAATTTTACTTGAGTTGGCTTTTTTACAAATATATACGATAATATTCATTCGGTAAATGCCTAAAAAAACCTTAAACGATAGACCGGGCTGTTACATTAGTTTCAGTCTGCCTTCAAAATGGATAGAAAGTTGAGAGACTGTAAGACTCCAGTTTTGCAGTGGCTGCGTCCATTTTTTACTGATATTCCGGTAAGCTAAATACACTAATTTGAGCAACGCATCATCAGAAGGAAAAACACCCTTATTTTTTGTGACCTTACGTACCTGGCGATGAAAACCCTCGATGGTATTGGTTGTGTATATGATGCGCCTGATGTCTTCCGTATATTTGAAATAGGTAGATAATTTGTGCCAGTTATCTTGCCAGGATTTGATAACCACCGGATATTTCTTACCCCATTTATCGGCGAAGTCAGCCAGATTAAGTTCAGCCAGTTCCTTTGTTGCAGCTTTATACACGGGTTTTAGTTCAGCCATGAATATTTTTTGGTCTTTTGATGCCACATATTTCAATGAATTACGGATTTGGTGCACAATACAGCTTTGAACCTCTGTTTTAGTAAAGATGCTGGTTATTGCCTGTTCAAAGCCATTAAGGTTGTCAATACAGGCTATCAGTATATCCTTGATCCCACGGTTGTTTAAATCGGTAAGGACACTTAACCAAAAGTTTGCCCCCTCATTTTCAGAAACATACACGCCCAGTAAATCCTTATTGCCTTCTTTGTTGATCCCCAGGATATTGTACACGGCCCGGCTTTTTACCTTCCCCTGTTCCTTGACCTTGTAATGGATGGCATCCATCCATACGATGCAATAAAGCTCATCTAACGGCCTGCTTTGCCACTCTTTTATCAAAGGCATGATACGTTCAGTAATACTGCTGAGGGTATCATGCGAGATGTCCATATCGTACATCTCTTTGATATGGTTGGATATATCGCGCAAGCTCATACCAATGCCATACATGCCAATTATGCGATCCTGTAAACTATCTGCAAGGATTGTTTCCCGTTTCTTGATGATCTCCGGCTCAAAGCTGCCGTTCCGATCCCTTGAGGTGATTAGCTCAATCTGCCCGTCTCCAGTCTTTACCGTTTTGCTTACTTTACCATTTTTTCGGTTTGGACTTTCCGAATCATCGGACAAATGTTGCTCTAATTCAGCTTCCAGGGCCGCTTCCAAAAACTGTTTGAACAATGGCGCGAATGCGCCGCCTTTACCCGTTAAACTTTTGCCCGAACGAAATTGCTCAAGGGCTTGCTTTTTGATTAACTCGTAGTCAATCGATTCTTGCTGTTTCATTTTTCTGCGTCTTAAAGTTAAAAATCCTTCTTTGATTTTTAACTGACACAGTTTATTTTACACCCTCC
>JBIOHE010000056.1:0-17212 GCA_044448725.1 Sphingobacteriales bacterium
CTTTTTGGCAAACCTACTTTTATGGCAAGGCCCACGTTAATGATTCCGTTCACAATTGAAACATGTTCTTCGTACCCTATTGTTGGATAAACTTGTCCATCAAACTTGCCGGATGGTATTTTGGATTGAAAATCATCCCATTTTAATGGCCTTTTTACCGAATAATAAATAGTGTCGCCTTCTGTGTTTTCGTTGTAATCTGTAAATATTACTTTTACTGCTTTGGCGAGTTTTATATTAGTGGCGGCCTGCTTATCCATCCAGGTGTTCAGGTAAATTAAACCGTTTTCCAATACATGCCGCAATGTTGGTTCAATATCCTGCGCCGGACCGGGGCTACGGGTATAAGTGGCATTTCCTTTATAATCGATCAGGTGCAGCATTTCGCCGCTATCCTGCCGCAGGCTAAATGACATCACTGCATCGACATGACCCTTAACAAGCCCGCCGGACAAAGCAGACTCCGTGGCTTTAAATTTTTTAATACTGACCACAACGGGCCTTAATGTCTTATTGCAGCGTAAATTATGATCGACAAATCGTCTGATCGCAAACAGCCCGCCGCCCGCAAAATCGACAGGATATGTTTTTGGCTGGTTTTGATTACCTGGCGCCGGTATTAACCAGGCCACCGCAGCCCTTTCATCGCGCTCATCGATTACAGCGGCTACATAAAATTCTTCGGGTGTTACTTTAACGGGATCATCCTTCAAAATAATATTTCCATTTTGTTTTGCAGTTGATTGAAAGGCAGAAAAAAACAGGGCGGCTATAATCAGCAGGGGGTGGTAACGGCCTCGCAGGCTAAAATATATCTTACTCATTTTACGAAACAACAACGTTTTTAAAGTGCCTGATATTTTGCATCCCAAAGAAATACCGGCCGGCAAACCAGGTAAAGATACCACCTCCAACAAGTTCTTAACAACCCTAAAGTTTTCCACACCCATACAATCAGTCACTTTATCACGTTTAAAAATCAATGTTCTCCACATGATGTGCATTACTAATGTGGAATTCGTTTTTGCGTTTTGTTATTTTCGCCCATCGTTTTTAGCTACTTATGACCAAACATAAATACATCGCTTTAATTTTCCCGGTATTTTTTGTCTTCTCGTTACGCGCTCAACAAAATCCATCGTTCCAGGTTTACAATACCTACCATACTGCGACCGAACTGCTTGATAAAGGTAAGTATGTTGCAGCTGCCGAACAATTCCGCCTGGTTGAAAATGCACGGTTGCCGACAAGTACGCAATCAAGGTTTGAATCGGAATTATCATTATTAAAAGAAAACTCACAATATTATGAAGCATTATGCGCCCTGGAATCGGGGAATGACGATGCCGAAAGCATGTTCCTGAGGTTTATAAAAGAACATCCCGAAAACCCGCTTACCAAGCTGGCTTATTTCCAGATCGGAAGGTCATACAGCAAACAGGAAAAGTACGCAGAAACAATTACCTGGTTTGATAAGATCCAGGCTGATGATTTAAACGGCAGCGAAAATATAGAATATAAGTTTCGCAAAGGCTATGCCTATTTTGCCACTAACGACTATAAAAACGCCCAGGAACTTTTTAGCCAGGTAAAAGGCCGGCGTTCCCCTTTTACTGACGATGCAACCTATTATTTTGCCTATATAGCCTACCTGAATAAGGATTATCATTTGGCCCTCGTAAATTTCGAGCGGTTAAAAAAGTCGAAAAAATACGAAAGCAGTTACCCGTATTATATTACGGCAGTGTATTTTTTAGATAACCGGTATGATGATGTAATTCACTATGCCATCCCGATCATCAATAGCACCCACCAGCAAAACGAGACAGAAATGCTGCGGATTATTGCCGCATCCTATTTCGCTAAAGCGGATTACCCGAACGCCGCTACCTATTATAGCCGCTTTGCTGATGAAGACCTGGGCCGCACTCAAAACACCCAGGATAGCTACCAGATGGGCTACACCTATTACAAGGTTGGGAATTATGCAAAAGCCGCAACTGAACTTGAAAAACTACAACAGCAAAATGATATTTACAGTCAGAACGGGAACTATACGCTGGGTGATGTTTTCCTGAAATTGAATAATAAACAAAGCGCACGAAGCGCGTATTTCGTTGCTTCGAAGCTTGGATTTGATAAAACTTTACAGGAAGATGCCTTATACCAATATGCCAAACTCTCCTACGAGCTTGATTTCAATACCCAGGCGCTTGATGCCACAAGGTTATATTTAAAAAACTATCATAGTTCCAAACGTAACGACGAGGTAAAAACATTGTTGGGTGAGGAATTGCTGAATTCTCATAATTATGCCGAAGCCGTTGACATATTAGAACCTATCCCAAATAAAACGGCCAGCGCACAGGCTGCCTACCAAAAAGTTACCTACTACCGTGGTCTTGAGTTTTACAACGAACGCGCTTTTGAAAACGCCATCGGTATTTTTCTGCGTTCCTTAAAAAACCCTGTTGACGCACATATCGGAGCTTTGACCACCTACTGGATGGCGGAGTCGATGTATGAAGTGCGCAAATACAGTGAATCGGTGGAAACTTTTGAGAAATTCATGGAACTCCCGGATGCAGGCGAAACGTCAGTTTATAATTATGCCAACTATGCCATGGCTTATGCAGCATTCGGAGCTGAACAATACAAAAAAGCCGCCAGTTATTTTCAAAAATTCCTCGACGGACCGGAGACGGACCCAAACACTGTAAACGATGCGGTGACCCGGCTTGGCGACAGCTATTTTGTTCTGAAAAATTATACCAGGGCGTTAGAATATTACAACCGTATTATTGATGAGCACAGCCATAGCGAAGATTACGCTTTGTTTCAACGGGGAATGATCCAGGGCTTGCAGGGATCGCCTGATCGTAAGATCGGTACCCTGGGCGATGTATTAACGAAATTCCCAAAATCTGATTATGCTGATGACGCCTCTTTTGAGATAGCATACACCTATTTTATAAAGGGCGACAGTACCAAAGCAAAAAGCGGTATGATGGAAATGATTGTAAGGTACCCAACCAGCAGTTATGTGCCGCGCGCACTGGTTACGATAGGTTTAATAGATTATAATTCGGGTAATGATGACCTGGCCATTGAATCATTTAAACGTGTAGTGCAGGATTATTCTTCAACCGACGAAGCCAAACTGGCACTTAAGCAAATTGAGAAAATATATACCGACAAAGGCGACGGGCAAACCTTTATTAATTATGCAGCAACGGTACCTATAGCTAATTACACAAAAGCAGACCAGGAAAATATCATGTACACGGCCGCAAATAATTTGTATTTAAGAAGCGATTGGGAAGGTACAGTAGGGGCAGTAGATGCTTATTTTGAGAAATTTCCCACCAAGCCAATTTATGACAAGGAGGCCCGGTTTATAAGGGCGCAGAGTTTAGTGAGCTTAAACCGGACCGATGACGCCATCATTGATTATAACATCATATTAAATGACTGGACCAGCAAGTACACGGAGCAATCGCTGATTAGCATGGCGAAACTTTATATGGGCCAGAAAAAATATAATGAAGCTGTTGTTTTTCTGAAAAAACTCGAAATCAATTCGGAGTATAAGGCAGATTATACGTTTGCGATCAATAATTTACTGCTTTGCTATGCACAGATGGAGATGCCGGATGATGCATTGAATTATGTTAAGCTTGTGAGGGATAATGATAAGTCATCCCAGGAAGATCTGTTCAGAACAGGTTTGTATGCTGGTCTTGCCTATCTGCAAAAAGCCGATACTGCCAGCGCCGTAAAGGAATTAAACTATACGGTGACCAATACAAAAACTATTGCCGCAGCGGAAGCAAAATATAACATCGCCAGGGTTGAATATTTAAAAGGTCATTACAAAGCCTCTCAAAAAACCTGTTTCGACCTGGTAAAAGACCTGCCAAACTATGATTATTGGGTAACTAAAACTTTTATTTTGCTGGCTGATAACTATTTAGCCTTAAAAGATACTTTCCAGGCTAAAGCAACGCTGCAAAGCGTAATTGACAATTATAAAGGTGATGATGATATTATCCCGACGGCAAAACAAAAACTGGATAAACTATCCCCGCCGGATAAAACGGAACAAAAACCTGATAGCACCTCGGTAAAAAAACCGGATAACAAAGAATAAACAAGAGACGAGCAATGAAATTAAAATATCTATATACGCTGCTTACCTTAACATTGGCCTTATTCTTTGTTACTGCTGATGCACAAACAAAACATAAAGCTAAAAAACCGGCGGCAAAAGCCACACGGAAAAAACCTGTTAAAACGGATGCTGTTCAACAAAAAGCAAATGCTAAAACTTTAGGTGAGGCCGCTGCGAAAGTTACGGTGGATACGGTTAAAAAAAATAAACCGGTAAGCGGCAACAGTCTTTCGGAAGAAATTGTAGTAACAACAGCCTACAAACCGGTTTTGGCTGATGCCGTTAAAATACGGATCAATCCTGACCTGGAGGATAAAACACCTTTCAAGGCGCCTTTAACTTATTTCCCTATTGATAAACGTCTTGAACTTAATACCGGTATTAAGCCTTTGAATGCCATGAAAAGGCCGGCTGAACGGGATTCTGATTTGACCAATAACTATTTAAAGGCGGGGCTTGGTAACCTGAAAACCACTTATGGCGAACTTTATATTAACAACGGTAAAGATCAGGCTTTACAAGTGGGCGGCTATTTAAAACATTTTGCACAACAAGGCATCATACACGATCAAAATTCAAATAAAGAACAGGCGGGCATATTTGGAAAAAGCATTGGCAGTGTAAATTCATTAAGCGGCAGGATAGATTACACTTACAGCGGTAATTATTTTTACGGGTATGATCCTTCATACCTTCCGCCCACAAATTTGCAGGTCAGCAAACAGCATTTCAGCACTATCGGCGCCGAAGGCGAACTCACCAAAAACTTCGAAGACGTACCAAATGATTTTACTTATGGCCTGAAATTAAAAGGCTATATGTTTAACGATGCTTATCAGGCAAAGGAAAGCAACCTGGTGCTTTCCGGCTTTTTAAACGAAACCATACACCAGTTTTATGCCGGTTTAAGTGGTTCACTCGACCTGAGTACCCAGCAGGACAGTCTGAATAAGAGCCTGTATAATTACAATAACAGCCTGATCAGGTTGAACCCTTACATCAAATTCCAGGGCGACAGCTATAAAATTGACGCGGGAATAAATATAGTTGATCAATTCGGTTACACATCTTCTATCCATATTTTCCCGGCGGCGAAACTGGAACTCCAGGTGATCCCTAAATATGTGCGCCTGTTTGTTGAGGCAAAAGGTGATGTCAATAAGTCATCCCTGCTTGATTTCTATACCACCAATCCTTTTCTCGGGCAAAATATCCAAATCAAAAACTCCGTTGACCAGTTAGACCTGGCGGCAGGGTTAAAAGGCACTATAGCGCCAGGCTTTAGCTTTAAAGCCACTATTTTCCGCGATAATGTGAAAGACATGCCTTTGTTTGTAAGCAATTTCAACATGGCAGCCGGTTACAACAGGTTCAAAGTAATATATGATGGCGGAACGTCGAAAGTAAGCGGGATAACCGGCGAACTGGACTACAAGGCCAGCGAAGATGTGGATATTTTTGGTAGAATTGAGTACAAAAGCTATGAAATGGGCACCGTTGGGATGCAGCCATGGAACCTGCCAAAGTATAAAATAACAGGTGGCACCGTTTTGCACATCAGCGACAAGGTGAATATTAAAGGCACCCTGCTGATCCGCAGCTCGGTACTTGACCCCAACCCGGTAACCATCGGCAGCACAACGACCACCACCACTATAAGTTCATTTGTTGACCTTAGCGGCGGCGTTGAATACAAAGCAACTAAGAGAATAGGCGTTTTTGTGAATGTTAATAATATTTTAAACGGAACAAATCAAACCTGGCGCTATTATCCTGACTATGGATTTAATATATTTGGCGGCGTTAGCCTCGCTTTTTAGCCCGAAGCAGGTAGATTTTTGATAATTTATAATAAACCGTACTTTTAGCGAAATGAATTTAGCCGATTATTTAAGCGAACTGTTAGGCCTGCATGATGAAGTAAGCGTGCCCGGCCTTGGCTATTTTGTACGGACACGCGTTAATGCTTATTATGACGACAAGGAATCTAAATTTTATCCGCCCTATCACCAGGTAAAATTTGTACCGCAGCCAAAAGACGACGATACTTTCGCACAATATGTCGCCGACAAAAAAAATATATCGCTGGCGTCATCCAAATACTTTGCAGAGAAATTCATCAGCAAGTTAAAAGAAGAAGCCACAAAAGGTAAATACTTATTTGCCGACCTCGGCCTGTTCTATACCGATAAAGACCTGCAACTTGTTTTTAAACCCAATGAAAGGGTCGCTGCCGATCCTGCTTTTTATGGGTACCCGGAAATCAACATCTATAAATTGGGTCAGCCTTTGTCCCCCGGCGATGCAAAGCCTGTTTTTACAGCAACAGCATCAGCTCCGGCAGTAACTGCTGCCGCGCCTGCACAAACTATTCAGCAGCCACAATATTTTGAAGAAGAAGCAGAGCACAAAAGGCACGTAAATGTCTGGCTTATTATATTGATAACCCTGGCAGTATTGGCACTTGCAATTTTTGGCGTTTACAAGTTCTATCCGCCTGCCACGGCTAAAATGAACGAATTATATCACAAGGTCACAGGCAAGCGGGACGATACCAGCACACAGGTTTCCAGGCACGAAATAAAAGCAGATACTGCTAAAAAAATGGCTCCTGTAAAAGACACAACGGCAAAAACAATTATTCCGGCTGTTCCACCGGCCGATACGGTAAAACGATCTGCCTGGGCGGTGATCGTGCTGGCGTGCAATAGTCCCCAGGTGGCTGAAACAGCCGTTAAAGATTATAAAGCCCGCGGGCTAATAAATGCAAGAAGTTTGAACCTGTCTGAAATGCCCGGAAAAAAAATAAAAGTTGCCGGGGGAGTTTTTTTCAATCAAAACGAAGCTGATTCTCTCAAACTTTTGTGGATAAAACAAGGGAAGATTCCATCAGCTTCGTATGTAAATAAAATAAACCAATAGCAAATGACATTATTATTTTTTCAGGCCGTAGATACCGCCCATAAAATTATAGATTCAGTAAAAACAGCAGGTTCGCAGCTGGCCCCCATCCCATCGGAGGAACTACACTTTGGCGACCTGCTCATAAAAGGCGGATGGGTGATGGTGCCGATAGGTATTTTGGCCGTATTAGGTTTAGTTATATTTTTTGAACGCTATTTCACCATCCGCAAAGCTTCCAAAGATGATTCGAACCTGATGATCCAGGTACGCGCGAGTATTGTTTCAGGCAACCTTGAATCGGCTAAAGCCATTTGCCGTAACAGTAATACCCCGCTCGGGCGAATGCTGCAAAAAGGATTATTACGCATAGGCCGCCCGATAAAGGATATTGAAGGCGCCATTGAAAACGTTGGTAAACTGGAAGTATCCAAATTAGAGAAGAATATTGGTATTTTGGGCATCGTAGCCGGTATTGCTCCCATGTTTGGCTTTTTGGGAACCATTGCGGGGGTTATCAAAATTTTTTATGATATATCGAAGACGGATAATATCAGTATGGGCGTTATATCTGGTGGTCTGTATGTAAAGATGGTAACATCAGCCGCCGGACTTATGGTGGGTATCGTGGCCTTTGTGGGCTATCATATATTGAATATGATGGTTGACAAAGTAATATTAAGGCTCGAAACCGATGCGATTGAATTTATTGACCTGTTAGAAGAACCGAGCAAATGAACATAAGAAAAAGAGAAAGACGTATTTCGGCCGAGGTGCATACATCGGCTATGAACGACATCATGTTCTTCCTGCTTTTATTTTTCCTCATCGCGTCAACGGTAACCAATCCCAATGTTATCAAATTATTGTTGCCAAAATCATCATCAGGAAAATCGGTGTCGAAAAAAACAATAGTGGTTTCAGTAACCAAAGACCTGAAATACTTTGTTGACCGCAAACCTGTTACTGTGGCGCAATTACCTACGGTACTGGCAAGCTACAAACCCATGGCAACAAACCTTACCATTGTTTTGTATGTAGATAAAACAGTTGCGATACAGGATGTGGTAGAGATAATGGATATAAGCCAAAAACTGAATATTAAACTGGTTTTAGCAACGGAACCGAAGTAAAGAGATTAGTGATTAGTTGATTAGAGATTAGGGTGCAAATAACCCAATGACACAATGACTAATGACCAATGACTAAGTACATGAATTACCAGGAAGAAAATAACTATCCCAAAGCGTTTTTAGCAACAGGTATAATACTTGCTGCCATGATTGCTTTGTGTTATTTTATTGTATTCGAAAATCCTGCGGTGCAGATTGACGGCACAGGGGGCATTTTGGTAAACTACGGCACTACTGATGAGGGCATGGGCAAGGATCTGACAAGCACTGATGACCCATCGGTTTCACCAAAGGCAAATCATACCCAGCCAAACAAAGTAACACAGGCACAACCCACCGAACAAAAAACCCAGGCTAACAGCGACAATAAAGTAGTAACCCAAAATACCGAGGATGCCCCGGAAGTTGCTGCAAATGCAAAAAAGACAAGTCAGAATATGGCTACCGAGCCGGCTAAACCTGTAAAAAAGGAAGTGGTAAATCAAAATGCGCTGTACAAGGGCGCCGCGAAAAGCGGGGCCGGCGGCGGTGATGGCACCACAACAACACCGGGTAACCAGGGCAGCCGTAATGGCTCGCCATTAGCCGACAATTATGGCCAGGGCGGTACCGGCAACGGTGTAAGTGGCACCCAATGGAGCTTTGTAAATATGCCCGACGTAAAAAACATCAGCCGGACGCAGGGCACCGTAGTTATAGATATTACAATCGATGCAAGCGGCACTATCATCGACGCCCGCCAAAGCCGTAAAACGAAGATGGTCGACCTCGACCTGATCAACAGGTGTATAAACGCAGTTAAAAACTCCAGACTCACATCTTCAACCGCTGGCTCCGGCAATCAAAAAGGACAGATTGTATTCAAATTTGATGTGGATTGAGGTTTTGGTTTATTGTTTCTTATGCTTCAAAATGGCTTTTTGTATATACCTTCGCATTCAATAATCTTTTCACACATTTACCTTAAAAACCGATGCAGCATATTACAGGCCGTTTTATTGATCCCCTAAGCGACTTTGGCTTTAAACACTTATTCGGAAACGAGCCTAATAAAGATATATTAATTGATTTCCTGAACCAATTATTTAAAGGCCAAAAAGAAATTACAGACCTGAGTTATAGTCCCACCGAACATAACGGGGATAAGAAAGAATTTAAGAAGATTTTTTTTGATTTGCTTTGCACAGGCAAAAATGGTGAGCAGTTTATTATTGAAATGCAAAGAGCCGAGCAACGCAACTTTAGCGACAGGGCTGTATTTTACACTTCACGCCTGATTAACGAGCAACTGCCAAAAGGAGAAAGCCATTGGAATATAGAGCTTAAAGAAGTTTACCTGATAGCTATACTGGAGTTTAAGCTCAGGCATGCCACATCTGATAATTACCTGCATAACGTAAGCCTGACAAACACCGATACAGGGGAAATTTTTTACAATAAATTGGGTTATAAGTTTTTAGAATTGCCTAAATTTGTGAAAACAGAGGTTGAACTGGAAACAGATTTAGACCGTTGGTTTTACTTATTGAAGCACATGAGCCATTTGGACAAAGTGCCTGCTGTTTTAAACAAACGCGTTTTTCAAAAAGTATTTAAGATAGCCGAAGTAAACAGTTTAACAAGGGAGGAGAAAGCAATGTACGATTCGAATTTAAAAGCTAAATGGGATTATGAAAATTCCATAGCCTATGCAAAGGAAATAGCTGCAGAGGAAGGGCTAAAAGATGGCTTTGCAAAAGGCATTAAGAAAGGCATCGAGGAAGGCATTGAAAAAGGCATTGAAAAAGGCATCGAAAAAGGCATCGAAAAAGGTCGGCACGAGGAAGCCCTGGATATTGCCCGGGAACTTAAAAAAGAAGGTTCATCTGTTGAGTTTATTGCAAAAATAACTAAGTTGTCCATTTCCGAAATAGAAAAGCTGTAAGCAAATTTTTGTATTTTAACCACGCTGTTTTATATTTTAAAACCCGATAAGATACCGGTCTTTTACACTTCGCCCCACAATATTAATGTGCCCCGTTCATTCCGGCCATGAACCATCAACCATGAACTATAAGGAGACCATCCAATACCTCTACAGTCAACTCCCTTTATTTACACGCGACGGAGCATCCGCCTATAAAGCAAATCTGAACAATACCATTGAACTTTGCGCGCGTTTAGGGAATCCTCAAAACAAGTTTAAGAGCATTCATATCGGGGGAACTAACGGCAAAGGCTCCACCTCGCACATGCTGGCAGCGGTATTGCAAACAGCGGGGTATAAAACAGGCCTATATACCTCCCCGCATTTAAAGGATTTCAGGGAACGCATCCGCATCAACGGGCAAATGATAGGTGAACAGGAAGTTATTGATTTTGTGGCCTGCCATAGGGCTAATTTTGATGAGATCCGCCCCTCGTTTTTTGAGATGACCGTTGCCCTGGCATTTGATTTCTTCGCCCGCGAGAAAGTTGATATAGCTATCATTGAAGTAGGTTTGGGCGGACGTTTGGATTCAACCAATATCATTACCCCGCTGCTTTCGGTTATAACCAATATAGGCTGGGACCATATGAATATTTTAGGCGACACCTTGCAATTGATTGCCGCCGAGAAAGCAGGGACTATTAAATCAGGCATTCCTGTAATCATCGGCGAGCGCCAACCGGAAGTTGCCGATATTTTTATAAACAAGGCAAAGCAGGAAGGCAGCCGGATTGCTTTTGCTTCTGATTTGATACCGGATGTAAGTCTGAAGTCTGAAGTCAAAAGTCAGGAGTTGGGAATATCTTCAATAAACGATTCTCTTGCCATTGAGATAACCAACCACTCTCCAATTTCTGCCCCGGTACTCAAGACTTTAGACTTGAAACTCGACCTCACCGGTACATACCAGCTTAAAAATGTAAAAACTGTTATCAGTGCGGTTGATGAATTACGATTACAAGGCTTCAAAATAAGCGACGACGATTTGAAAGAAGCCCTGGGCAAAGTGAAAGAGTTAACCGGCCTGCATGGCCGCTGGGAAGTGTTGAACAAAGCACCATTGACCATTTGCGATACCGGGCACAATCCCGAGGGCATCCGGGAGGTTTTAAAAAATATTGCTGCCGTAAGCTACGACAAGCTACATTTTGTTATCGGGGTGGTGAATGATAAAGACCTGAGCAAGATTTTAGGAATGCTGCCCACAAACGCCAGATATTATTTTTGCAAACCCGATATTCCCCGCGGGTTAGAAGCAGAAAGCTTAAAGCTTAAAGCAGAAAGCTTTGGTTTGCTGGGAGGTGTTTATCCCTCTGTAAAAGCAGCGATGGAATCAGCACAGGAAAACGCCGGGGAAAATGATTTGGTTTTTGTTGGCGGGAGCACATTTGTGGTGGCGGAGGTGGTATAACAATTGTCTGAATCAGAATTTTCAGGATTTTAGAATTAGCAGAAGAAATAATTGGTGAGGAATTCTGATTCAGACAAAAAACTCTATTTTTACTTTCAAACAAAATCAACAATCCCTTTATGACCTACCTGCCTTCGCCGGAAAGATACAAAAACATGCAGTACCGCCGCTGCGGTAAAAGCGGCGTCAAACTTCCGGCTGTTTCACTGGGTTTATGGCACAATTTCGGGGATGTGGATTTGACCGAAAACTTCCGAAAAATCCTCCACCTGGCTTTTGACAGCGGCATTACCCATTTCGACCTGGCGAATAATTACGGTCCGCCGCCGGGATCAGCTGAAGAAAATTTCGGCCGTATCGCCGGTCAGGATTTCAGCGGTTACCGCGATGAAATGATTATCTCCAGCAAAGCCGGTTATACCATGTGGGACGGCCCTTATGGCGATTGGGGTTCAAAAAAATATTTGGTATCAAGTCTCGACCAGAGTCTTAAAAGGATGAAACTGGATTATGTGGATATATTTTATCACCACCGTCCTGACCCCGAAACCCCGCTGGAAGAAACTATGGGTGCACTGGACCTGATCGTTCGACAGGGCAAAGCTTTGTATGCGGGCATTTCTAATTACCCGGCAGCAGAAGCGGATAAAGCAATACAAATATTGAAGCAATTGGGTACGCCCTGCCTGATCCATCAGCCCAAATATTCTATGTTCGAGCGCTGGGTTGAAGGGGGGTTGCTGAATGTCCTTGAAAAAGACGGTGTGGGCTGTATCCCATTTTCGCCACTGGCGCAGGGTTTGCTTACCAATAAATATTTACATGGTATCCCCGACGATTCAAGGGCTGCAAAATCAACCGGTTTTCTGCAAAAAAGCCAGGTGACGGATGAAAGAATAAGCCAGATCACACGACTAAATGAAATTGCGATAAACCGCGGCCAAACGCTGGCACAAATGGCCTTGGCCTGGCTATTGAAGGACAAGCGGGTAACCTCGGTATTGATAGGCGCCAGTCGCCCTGAGCAATTGTCCGATTCTTTAAAATGTTTGGATAATATTGCGTTTTCGACTGAAGAACTGGCAAAAATTGAAGAAATATTGTAGGGACGCAATACTTTGCGTCTTTGGAACTATCAGAGACGCAAAGTATTGCGTCTCTACGTAAATTATTATCATGAACAAAATAAACTGGGGAATAATAGGCTGCGGCAACGTAACTGAAAGAAAAAGCGGTCCGGCATTTAACAAAGTGGCCGACAGCAGCCTGGTGGCAGTAATGCGCCGCGATGCTGAAAAAGCTGCGGATTATGCCCGCCGCCACGGTGTTGGGCAGTGGTATAATGATGCCGATGCGTTATTGAATAACAAAACCGTTAATGCCATATACATTGCCACTCCCCCATCCTCGCATACCGGATACGCCATAAAGGCGCTAAGCAAAGGTTTTAATGTTTATATAGAAAAACCGGTTACCCGGAATGCTGACGAGGCCCGGCAAATAGCCGAAGCAGTAAGGCAGCATCCCAACCAAAAGCTTTGCGTAGCTCATTACCGCAGGGGGTTGCCTATGTTTTTAAAGGTGAAACAACTGCTGGAAAACAAACTGATCGGCGATGTCCGCACGGTGCAGATCAGGATGTGGAAAACATCAAAGCCTGACCTGGTTGCCAATACGGAGACCAACTGGCGTGTACTGCCGGAATTTTCAGGAGGCGGTTACTTTCATGACCTTGCCCCACACCAGCTCGACCTGATGCTGTTTTATTTTGGCGAACCCGAAAAAGCGCACGGTTTTTCATTAAACCAATCGGGCCTGACCCCTGCCGACGACCATGTTTTCGGCGAAATATTATTTAAAAACAAGGTAGTTGTAAACGGCTCATGGTGCTTTAATATAGCAGAAAACCAGGCGATCGATTCCTGTGAGATCATTGGAACAAAGGGAAAGATCACCTTCCCGTTTTTTGGCAATTTTGTCAGCTGGAAAACAGATGAAGAAGAACAAACGCTTACGTTTATACATCCTGAGCATATCCAGCAGCCATTTATTGAGAAGATGGTAGCTTATTTTAAGGATGAGGGCCCAAACCCCTGTTCAATTGATGAAGCCGTGGTATTGATGGATATTTTGGATGCATTTACGAAAAGGTAGAGAGACGCAATACTTTGCGTCTCTGATAATGTTGCATGGCAGGAGGCAGAGAGACACCTGATTTTTTTATTAGAAAGCCAATAACGGTCAATTTTTGCTATCTTCAAACCAATAAAATATACTGACCCGAAAATAATCAATTTACTATGCCTGCAAAAAAGTTTACCACCCCGTTTTATGAGCGGCTTTCGCTGGTCCTCGTCGGACTTATAGCTTTGGGATACCTGGTTATTCTGTCCAAAGAAATTCTGGACCCGCTGGTATTTGGTTTTTTATTTGCCATATTGCTTTTACCCCTGGCAAATTTTCTGGAAAAAAAGCTACGGCTGCCACGTTCTATGTCATCGCTGTTGTCTATCCTTTTTCTTTTAGGTTTGATTGGAGGCGTATTATACATTGTCGGGGCGCAGTTAACCAGCCTGGCCAGCGACTGGCCTATGCTTAAAAGCCAGGTAATCCAGTCGATTAATAACGTTTCCCAATGGATACACCACGCCTATCATATCAATGCAACAAAACAGTTAAGCTACCTTAATGCCACCACAACAAAAATAGTGGCCTCGGGGACTGATGTCCTGAGCCAAACATTCGACGCCCTATCGTCTTTGATGCTGTTTTATGTATTTATCCTGATCTTCACATTTTTCATATTACTTTACCGTAGTTTGCTGATCCGCTTTATAGTTTGGGTTTTTAGCGATGAATATGCAACTATCGTACATGACATTGTAGAAAACATCCAGCGGATATTAAGGCAGTATATTCTTGGCCTGCTGTTGGAAATGGTGGTAGTTTCAACATTGGCATGTGTGGCCTTTGAAATAATCGGTGCAAAATATGCGGTGTTGCTGGGCATTTTAGTTGGTTTGTTTAACCTGATCCCTTACTTAGGCATTTTTACCGCCTTGCTTTTAAGCACAGTGATCACATTTGCCACCGGTTCTATCAGAGACACGGCCTTAGTGGCAGGGTGTGTTTTAGGCATTCACATTATCGACTCCAATTTTTTATTACCCGCTATTGTAGGATCAAAAGTAAAACTCAATGCCCTTATTACCTTTTTAGGGATCGTATTGGGCGAAATGATCTGGGGGCTTTCGGGTATGTTTTTGTCGATACCTGTTATGGCCATTTTAAAGATCATCTTCGACCGCGTGGAAAGCCTGAAACCATGGGGGTATTTATTGGGCAGCGGCAATGAAAATAAAAAAGCTGTCGTAAAAAAAATGAAACCCGCCACGGTGGACGAGACTTGAGGTTAGTGATTAGTGACTGGAGGTTAGAGGTTAGGTATTGGGATTCCCCGAAAAATTTATTCTTCTACATCAAATGATAAATTCGGATATAAATGGCGATTCCGTAGGCCATTAATATGAGGGTATTTAAAACCAGCAGCCAGTTTAAATCGGCTTCCTGGTACTTTTTTACCGTACAGATTATCAGCAAGCTAATAAAACCCAAAATCAATATCGCCGGGAATATCATTTGCCATTTATAATGGAAAGACAAATAAATATGCTGCAATTTTGATTGATCACCCGCTAAAAAAGGAGGCGCCAAAGCAGCCAGAAGCAATATAAAAAACAGGCGGACAACAATTTTTGTTACCAAACGGTTAACTTTCATCGGGCGCAAAAATAAAACCTTTTTTTAAAACTAAAACAGAGGCGTAGCCTCGGCAAATATTATAGCAACCCCGATAGCTATCGGGGTTGAAAAGATAAAAGGCCAAACATTGAGATCCGCCAATGGGCGGACGACCCATATAATACAGCACAATTAATGATTAAAAATGGGTCGTGCCTATGGCACTTTTATTATTTGGCTTTTTATTCAACGGGTTAAAACCCGTTGCTACAACACATTTCGAGCCGATGGCTCTATAAAAGGTTAACCCACACAAACCGTCATAGAACCACAAAATCCCTTTCACTTGTCGCTCAAAATATCAATACAGCTTTTACTTAATTCCTTTAAACGGCTATCGAGGGTGTTCAATCCCTGGTCGTCTTTTATGTTTTTATAGAGCGTTTTTATGATGATGAGGGTTTCATCGCTTGGGTCGCAGGCCTGTGCTTTCTCCAGCTGCGGCAAGGCTTTTTTAACCGCATTATTATAAGCTAACGTAAGTTCCTTATTTTGTTTTATATCATTTGTTGCTGCATTCAATTTCCCTTCAATCTCTTTTACTTTTTCGAGGTACAGATAGCCCAATGCGCGGTGAACAACGTAATAATCAGGTACGGCGGCGGCTACTTTTTCATAATAAGGTAAGGCTTTGCTGTGCTGGTCATTATCTTCGTACATTTTCCCTACGGCAAAGTAAAAGTTTATCCGGGCTTTTTCGGGCAGTTTATCTGCATAAGGCAGCAGGCTTTCGCCAAGTTCTATTATTTTATCCTGTTCGCCCTGGAACCTGGCGAGGTTAAAATCAAGGTACTGGTTGTAAACGGAATCAGCGTTCGGCGATTGTGCATGAGCACACAGGCCAATAAAACTTATAAGCAGGATAAAAAATGAACGTTTTAGCATACGTGGTGTAATTGACTTAATAACGCCCAAACCTAATCAACTCATACAAACTAATCAACTTAATTAGCCAACTAAACTTAATTGCGCCGCCTCCCAGCCAATAATGGCCGATTTACGGGTTGCTCCCCAATGGTATTGCCCGGTTTCACCTGTTGATTTTATAACACGATGGCAGGGGATTAAAAAGGCCACCGGGTTATCGCCGACGGCGCTGCCCACTGCCCGGCTTGCCTTTGGTTGCTGAATAGCCGCAGCCACTGATGAATAGGTGCTCAAACCACCCAATGGTATATCCAGCAATGCCTCCCATACCTTTAGCTGAAAACTGGTACCCTTTAAATGCAATTTAATATCCGACAACTGCGACCAATCCTTTTTAAAAATAAACAGTGCATTTTGCTGTGCCTGGTCAACTATTTGTGTGAATTGTGCATTTGGAAACTGCGCCTGTAAGCTGCCGAATGCTTCAGTCTTTTCCCCGGCGAATGCCATGTAGCAGATCCCTTTGGGTGTAGATGCAACAATGATATCCCCGAAAGGGCTTCCGGCAAAACTGTAATTGATAAACAGCGATCTGCCGCCGTTTTTATATTCCGCGGGCGTCATTCCTTCAATTGTCATAAACAGGTCGTGCAGGCGGCCGGTACCCGACAGGCCGGTTTCAAAAGCGGTATCAAACAGCGTTGCCTGTTTATCTTTTAATATACCTTTGGCATAATCAAGGCTGAGGTACTGCAGAAATTTTTTAGGACTAATGCCTGCCCAATCAGTAAACAAGCGCTGGAAATGGAAAGGGCTCAGGTTTACCTTTTCAGCAACTTCATCAAGGTTGGGCTGTTCCTTAAAATTTAATTTTATATAATTTATAGCCTCGGCTATCCTTTTGTAATTTATAGTTTCCTGTGAATCCATCTTCTTAATATTTACACAACAAAGGTACC
>JBIOHE010000057.1:0-16809 GCA_044448725.1 Sphingobacteriales bacterium
AATTGATTTTTTAAGTATCATTACAAAAATTAACAATATCTAAAGCCTGTTCATGACAACTACTTTCATCCGGCACGAGTTAAAAGCATTCTGGAGATCAAAAAACACAGGGAAAAGCATTGCTATACGTATAGTAATGGCTATCCTGATTTTATACCTTTTACTTAACGTACTCGTATTAGGTTTTTTCCTTGATAAGCTTATTGAAGGCATTTTTCCAAAACAGGATATTGTTGTTTCATTCTGTGAAATAATCCTTTTATATTATTTGTCGGATCTGTTTATGCGTTTGCAATTGCAGGAGTTGCCAACGTTGCGTGTTCAGCCTTATTTGCAGCTGCCGGTTAAGCGCAATTCGCTTGTCGGCTACCTTGCATTTACCGCTTTGTTATCGGTTTTCAATTTATGGCCGTTTATTCTTTTTGTGCCATTTGTTATTAAGATCATCGCAGCGGATTCAGGCGCAATAGCAGCGCTCGCTTTTATTGTTTCACTTGCAGGCCTTACAGTATTCAATAATTACCTGGCTCTCTACATCAAACGAAAATCAAACCTTAACGGCTGGATATTTCTGATTGTCACTTTTGTAATTTTATTGATTGGCTTAGGCGATTTTTACCTGCATTTATACTCCCTGCGTAATTTCTCTTATTTATTTTTTGGTCATTTGGTCAGTAAACCCATTTTGGCCTTATTGCCTGTTTTCCTCGGGGTACTGATGTATTACCTCAACTTTTTATACCTCAAACAAAACCTCTATCTGGAAGAACTGGGTTCGCGCAAAGTGGTCAAATACAAAAGCAGTACCGAATACCCTTTGCTGAGCCGCTTTGGCAGCGTTGGGGACCTTGCCGCCAACGAGATCAAACTGGTGCTGCGGAACAAGCGTTCACGGTCGGCTTTGATAATGGGCTTGTTTATTATGCTTTACGGATTGATTTTTTATACAAATACGCATTACGGTGAGGGTTGGAAAGTATTTGTGGGCATGTTTATGACCGGTATTTTCATCATTAACTACGGTCAGTTTATGTTTAGCTGGCAGGCATCACATTTCGATGGTTTGCTTACCAGTAAAATAAGTTTCATCGATTTTTTAAAAGCCAAATACCTTTTATTTACCATTATATCAACCGGGTTCTTCCTGCTGACAACCCCTTATGTTTATTTTGGCTGGCATGTACTGATGGTCCATTTCATTATGTTTTTATGGAATATCGGTGTTAATACCACCCTGGTGCTGTATTTTGCCAACCGTAACTATAAACGTATGGACCTTTCAAAAGGGGCGGCATTCAACTGGGAAGGGATGAGCGGTAATCAATGGATATTATCGTTCCCGCTGCTGATAGCGCCTTATATACTTTACGGACCGTTCGCATTGCTTCACCACGCCGATATTGGTTTAGCCTTAATAGCCATTACAGCACTGATATTTATTTTCACACGCAGCTTTTGGATAAAACAACTCGAAGCTGATTTTTATACCAAAAGATACAAAATAGCCGAAGGTTTCAGAAACAAATAAGATGATAGTAATAAATAACCTGAAAAAAATATACAGCGGGGCCACCGTTGTAAACGTACCGCACCTGGAAATAAAAAAGGGTGAAAGTGTTGGTTTGGTTGGCAATAACGGGGCCGGTAAAACCACCCTGTTCCGGATGATGCTCGACCTGATCCGGCCCGAAAGCGGGGAAGTTTTGTCAAACGGCGAAGCGGTTGCCGGGCACGAAAACTGGAAAAACTATACAGCATCGTACCTTGATGAAGGTTTTTTGATAGACTACCTTACCCCCGAAGAATATTTTTACTTTATCGGCGGTCTGCACCAGCAAAGTACAGCAAATGTGGATGATTTTTTATCCGGGTTAGGAGAATTTTTTAATGGTGAGATCCTGAAGAAAGGCAAATATATCCGCGACCTGTCGAAAGGTAACCAATGTAAAGTTGGCGTGGCATCATGCCTTTTGCAAAGCCCTGAACTGCTGATGCTGGATGAACCTTTCGCAAATATTGACCCAAGCACCCAGTTCCGTTTAAAAGGCTTGCTGAAAGACCTGAATAAGAATAAAGGGATAACAACGCTTGTTTCCAGCCACGACCTTAACCACATTACCGATGTTTGCGACCGTATCCTGTTGATGGAAAAGGGTGTGATCATTAAGGATATTGCCACCAGTTCGTCAACATTAAATGATCTGGAAGAGTATTTCGGCGTAGGGCAAACCGCAACAACAGCGTTTAAAGTCGACGAGGAAGAGAATCATTAATCATCAGCCCTATTTATATATTTGGTCATGTATTTTATCAGAAAAGCAACGCTGAATGACGTAGAGATCATTCGTGATATTGCTGAACAAACATGGTGGCATACCTACTCACCTATCCTTGAAAAGGAACAGATCGAGTTTATGCTGGGAGAAATTTATTCAGCAGAAAAGATCCGGGCACAACTGAAGCATGATACCCAAACTTATCTTTTATTGGTAGAAGATGAAAAAGCTGTAGCCTTTGCGGGATATTCACCACGTGAAGAAAACCCTGAGATATTTAAGCTCCATAAACTTTATTGCCTGCCCGAAACTCAGGGAAAAGGTTATGGAAAAATACTGATCAGCGAAGTTGCCAAAAAAGCAATTGAAGCCGGCAAACATACCCTCGACTTAAATGTAAACCGCCACAACAAAGCCAAAACATTTTATGAAAAAATGGGCTTTGTGGTTGCTTATGAAGAGGATATACCTATAGGGAAGTATTGGATGAATGATTTTGTAATGCGGAAGGAATTGTAAAATTTATCTATTTTTGTAAAAATATAAGACACATCCAAATAACGCCAATATGCAAACGCAAAATGTATTTATTGCCCACCCGGCCAATACAGAAGAGATTAACGCTCTTAAAGCCTTTGTAAAAGCCCTTAAAATCAAGTTTGAAATCACAACTACTGAAAAACCATACGATCAGGAGTTTGTGAATAAGATATTACAGGGGGATGAAGACTTTAAAGCAGGTAAGGGAAAAAAAATCACCGTTGATGAACTGAACGGTTTATGGAAATAATATACCTGCCAAAAGCTGGGGAAGACTTAATCTTTTGGATAAATTCAGGAAATAAGGCCATCTTAAAAAAAATCACACAGCTTACAGAAGCAATTATACAAAGCCCGCACACAGGCATTGGCAAACCCGAAGCGCTTAAATATGCCCTTGCAGGTAAATGGTCCCGCAGGATAACCGATGAACACCGCTACATTTATCAGATTGAAAACAATATCCTGAAAGTGTATTCTTGAGTTCCCGCAGGGTCTCCTCAATGCTATTAAGTTAAGAGATTTACCCTCTTTTTTGCTCACAAAAGAGAGGGTGATCCAGCGAAGCGTAGATCGGGTGAGTAAATATACGAGCGATATTAGCGCTAATGCACGGCGGGTTGACTCACCCCGACATCGCTACGCTTGTCGACCCTCTCTTCGCCTGCGGCGGAAAGAGGGTAAAAATTCTTTAGCTTAATAGCTTGAGTTCCCGCAGGGTCTCTCGCAGAGGACCCTGCGTTGAGCAATGCTGCGACGGGATGTCTATTGCCAGCAAATCCGTTGCAGCCGATAATATGAGATTTTGGTTTACCCAGGCATACGGCGCAGGGTCCTCTGCGAGAGATCCTGCGTGGACGGATTTCAGAAAGCAGGTTGAGCTTCAGGATCGTCAGAACAAATGATCTCAAAATAATACAGATCATCTCTTTCTTTCAAAAAGGTTACGGCAGTGCCCCATGTATTTATTGGGGGTTTTTCTCTATAAGGGGTAGCTGTAAAATCGACACTGTTTTCAAGGCTGGGTTCAGTAAATTCTCCGTGAATAATAAGTGCATCTATACCTAAAATCCCTATATTAAACTTCTTACATTCGTCAATAAAATCAATCGCAACCTGTTTAGGATATACATAAGTACCAACTCTTGGAATACCTTTTTCTTTAAATGATAATTCTACTTTGTTCATACGCAAATGAATTATAAAGCTGTTTTTTTTTGAACCATGCGGGTGGCCTGAACGCTTTACATTGCGTTATTGCATTCGCGTTGTACCTTTTGCGGACATGGTTCGATTGCCTTATAATGACACCCATTAATTTTAGAATATTTCATCGGCACCAAAAGAAGAAAACTTCCTGAACTTGCCTGTTTCGAGGCTATTACAATACTGTTTTTATCTTCAACTCGTTCATTTGCGAATCCGCAATGGTTGATGGCGTATCAATCATCACATCCCTGCCTGAATTATTTTTAGGGAAAGCGATCACATCACGGATAGAATCCAATCCAGCAAATATTGAGCACAAACGGTCGAAGCCGAAAGCTATACCACCGTGTGGCGGCGCGCCGTATTCAAAGGCATCCATCAAAAAGCCAAACTGTTTTTGCGCTTCTTCGGGCGAAAAGCCTAAATGCTTAAACATAAGCGATTGTAACGTACGGTCGTGGATCCGGATAGAGCCACCGCCGATTTCTGTACCGTTGATCACCAAATCATAGGCATTAGCCCTTACATCGCCCGGCGCGGTATCCAGCAGGGCAATATCTTCGGGTTTTGGCGAGGTGAAAGGATGGTGCATGGCATGGTAACGGCCGCTTTCTTCGTCCCACTCCAATAAAGGAAAATCCAACACCCATAAAGGGGCAAAAGTATTTTTATCGCGCAAGCCCAAACGGGTACCCATCTCCAGGCGGAGTTCATTTAATTGTTTGCGTACTTTATCTGCAGACCCGGCCAATACCAGCATTAAATCGCCTGCTTCCGCTTCAAAGGCAGCAGCCCAGTTGGTAAGTTCATCTTCGTTGTAAAATTTATCCACTGATGATTTTAACGTGCCATCTGTATTATAGCGGCAATAGATCATCCCGGTAACGCCGATCTGCGGGCGTTTTAACCACTCGGTAAGCTCATCTATTTGTTTACGGGTATATTCGGCACAGCCTTTGGCGTTGATACCAACAACCAGTTCGGCATTATCAAATATGCTGAAACCTTTGCCTTTAACCACCTCATTAAGTTCCACAAACTGCATCCCGAAACGGATATCAGGTTTATCCGATCCGTATAAACGCATGGCGTCGGCATATTGCATGCGGGGAACAGGACCAAGGTTTATCCCTTTTACTGTTTTAAATAAGTGATGCGTTAGCCCTTCAAAAATATTTAAAATATCTTCCTGGGTAATGAAGGCCATTTCGCAATCTATTTGCGTAAACTCCGGCTGCCGGTCGGCACGCAGGTCTTCATCCCTGAAACATTTAACGATCTGGAAATAGCGGTCGAACCCGCTCACCATCAGCAATTGCTTAAAGGTTTGCGGCGATTGCGGCAAAGCATAAAATTCGCCCGGGTTCATCCGGCTTGGCACCACAAAATCGCGGGCGCCTTCCGGGGTCGATTTTATCAGCACCGGGGTTTCCACCTCAATAAAATCACGACCATCTAAATATTTACGTACCTCCTGGGCCATTTTATGGCGCAGCATAAGGTTATTGCGTATAGGATTGCGGCGTAAATCCAGGTAACGGTATTTGGCCCTTAATTCTTCCCCGCCGTCGGTTTCATCCTCTATCATAAACGGAGGGATCTTTGATGTATTCAGCACTTCAATAGCTTCAACAAGGATCTCAATTTCGCCCGTTTTCATCTTTGCATTCTTGCTGGTACGTTCAATTACGGTACCGCTTACCTTTATCACAAATTCGCGCCCGAGCTGCCTGCTGGTTTCCCGCAGGGAGGCATGGGTATCGGTATTAAAAACCAATTGGGTTAAACCATAACGGTCGCGTACATCAATAAAGGTGGTTCCGCCCAGGTCGCGTGATTTTTGCACCCAGCCGCATAAGGTGACAGTTTCGCCTAAATGGCTGATATTTAATTCGCCGCAAGTATGTGTTCTTAGCATGGTACTGATTTATAAAGTTCGCAAAAGTACGTTTTTGAGGTGAAAGGTGAAAGGGAAAAGGTGAAAGGGAAAAGGCGAAGGGTGACAGGCGAAGTTTCAGGTGAAAGGTTTTAAGCCTTTATAAATGAATTTTGCAGGATTTCTTTTACTATCCCAACTAATTTGGATTTGACAAGGGGCTACAAACAGCACTTCATGTCTCAAATAATAGGTTCCTGGCGGTTATCCCAGAAAAAAAGCACTTCAATTCTGTTTTGAAGCACTCTATAAATTACAGAAGTATGTTTGTTTATTAAGCCCTTCCTTACATCGTTACCCTGGTAAGCTTTAAAGAGATATGGTTGTTGGGCAATTGTATCTAAAACTCTGTAGGCTTTTTCAACAAACTTCTCCGCTACCTTGTCACCCCATTTAATTTTAATAAATAACACTGTTGCCAGCAATGTCTCTTTTCCTTTTGGTGTAAGTATGATTTCAAGCTTCATTTTTTAAACAACGCTTCTACTTCTTTCTTTACTTCATCATAAGAAATAAATTCGCCCCGGTCAGCTTGTTTAATTGATTCATTGATCCCCAATTTGACAGATGCAGGTAATTCTTCCCACCAATCCTCATCCCTGCTCTTAAATAAAGACTTAATTTGATTGATTAGCCCTGTATCATTAGTGCTTAATATCAATTTAGCCAATTCGATTTTCTCAGTTTGGATATTCATAATAACAAATTTACAAAATTGCCGGTGAAATATTAATTAAAGAATCATAAACTTATTTGACTTAGTTATAGGATCATATCCTGCTCACAACACCGCTTTCAACACGTTTTTGGTACGACCAGAAAAATACAATCGGGAAAACAAAAAGGTTAAATACCGTATTAGTGATCAGGCCGCCGATTACCACAATTGCCAATGGTCTTGATGCTTCGGAACCAATTCCATGCGACAAAGCAGCAGGCAATAACCCTATAGCTGCCATCATCGCTGTCATTACCACCGGACGTAAACGATCTTCGACCCCGGCTTTTATAGCTATAGCGAAGGATGTCCAGGCGGTGTGGTGCTTTAGTTCCATAATATTACTCTTAAACTTGGTGATCAGTATCACGCCGTTTTGCACGCAAATGCCGAATAGCGCAATAAAGCCAATACCAGCTGAAATATTAAAGTTAACACCTGTTACCAATAGCGCTAATATTCCGCCCATAATAGCGAAGGGAACATTGTTAAGCACAAGGAGTGAGTCCCTGAAATTACCGAAGAGAATGAACAATATAAAGAAAATGATCAGCAGGCTGATAGGCACCACCTGGCTGAGCCGTTTGGTTGCACGCTGCTGGTTTTCAAAATCGCCTGCCCATTGAAGTGAGTACCCCTTTGGTAGCTTTATCTGTTCATCTACCTTATCCTGGGCTTCTTTAATAGTACTGCCCATATCCCTGCCGCGGATAGAGAATTTAATAGCCCCGTAGCGCATATTGTCGTCACGGTAGATCATGCTTATCCCTGTAATTTTTTTAATACTGGCGATTTCACGCAGCGGTACGGTATTGTTATTCAGTGTTGGCACCCGCAAATCGCCTATGGCCTCCTCGTTATTTCTGAAGTTTTCGGGATAACGTATCCGCAGGTCAAATTTCTTGTCGCTTTCGTAAATCTGGGTTGCAGCCTTACCGCCTATAGCCATCTCAATTACAGCATTTGCATCATTTGCTGTTACACCGTATTGGGCCATTTTTTGCTGGTTAAGGTCAATCTGTAATTCCGGCTGCCCCATGTTGTGCATAATGCCGAGGTCTTCAATACCCTTAACACCTTTCAAAATTGAATCTATCGTTTGATTCTTTTTTTCGATAAATTTATAATCATCCCCAAACAGTTTTACAACGATGGAGCCTTTAACACCCGATACCGCCTCTTCCACATTATCAGAAATCGGCTGCGAAAAGTTTAGATCGATACCGGGGATGTACTTCAGCTTTTCCTGCATCCTGGCAATCAGCTCTTCTTTGGTTTCTCCGCCCTTCCACTGGTCCTGCGGGTAAATATCCACATGGAACTCTATATTGTAGAAACCTGTAGCATCGGTACCGTCATTTGGCCTCCCCGTTTGCGACATTACCTGTTTTACTTCATCAAAACTGCGGAAAACCTTGCGCATTTCATTAGCCAGTTTAACCGATTCATTTAACGAGATACTCAAAGGGCCGGTGGCGCGTACATAAATTGCCCCCTCGTTCAGCTCGGGCAAAAACTCAGTCCCTAAAAATGTAAAACAAAACAAACTGACAGCCAGTGCAGCGATGGCAAGCGGGAAAACTAATTTGCGGCCCTTAAAGCAAACCGAGTAAAACCGCATGGCGTTGCGGGTAATAAACTCAACAAAAACATTGTGCTTTTCTTTGACATTTTTATTCAGTAATACGCTGGCCAAAGCAGGAACGAACGTAAATGTTAAGATCACCGCACCAAGCAAGGCGAAACCCAGCGTCCATGCCAGCGGCGAGAACATTTTGCCTTCAACTTTCTCGAAACTAAAAATTGGAAGCAAGCCCGTAATAATAATCAGTTTGGCGAAAAATATGCCTTTACCATTCACCATGCAGGCCTTTTTAATCATCCCCAATTTGCTGAGACGGTTATAATTGGCCATTCCCACTTCTTTTGCGCGATGGTCGAGCACCACAAATATCCCTTCTACCATCACTACCGCACCGTCTATAATGATCCCGAAGTCGATAGCGCCCATGGATAAAAGATTGGCCGACATTCCTTTTAGCTTTAAGCAGATAAAAGCAAACAACAATGAAAGCGGGATGATCAGGGATACAATAAGCGTGGTCCGCCAGTCGGCCATAAAAAGGAATACCAGGACGGTTACGAAGATTATTCCTTCAGCCATATTATGCAGCACCGTATTGGTCGCAAAATTTACAAGGTCTTCGCGGTCATAAAACGTTTTTATCTTAACATCATCGGGTAATATTTTATTATTAAGCTCTTTGATCTTTAATTTAAGGTTTTTTATTACCACGCTTGGATTTTCACCCTTGCGCATAACAACTATACCTTCAACCACATCCGGGTCCCTGTCGCGCCCTACCTGCCCAAGGCGGGGTAATGCCGACTCGGTTACGGCGGCTATAGTTTTCACGTAAATGGGCGTACCCTTAACATTATTAATAACTATATTTTTTATCTCTCCGATATCATTAAGCAACCCGATACCCCTCACCACATAAGCCTGACCGGCCTGTTCAATAACGTCGCCGCCCACGTTCACATTGCTTTTTGATACCGCATCGTACAGTTGCAGTGGTGTAACGTTATATTGTACGGCTTTCTCAGGGTCAACAGTGATCTGGTAGGTTTTTACCTGTCCGCCAAAACTGTTCAGATCGGCAACACCCGGAACAGCATGTATCTCGCGGTCAACAACCCAATTCTCAATCGTAGTAAGCTCACGTACCGATCTTTTGTCACTCGTTAAGGTAAACCTGTAGATTTCACCAGTCGGGCCGTAGGGTGGCTCAATAGAAGGGTTCACGCCATCGGGCAAATTTGCTTCGCCAATGTGGTTGTTTACCTGCAGGCGCGCAAAAGCATAATCCACATCGTCATCAAAGGTTATGGTTACTACAGAAAGGCCGAACAGGGATGACGACCTTACTGCCACCTTCTTTTCCGCCGGGTTCATGGCAAGTTCTATAGGGCGGGTAACAAATTTTTCTACTTCTTCAGCGCTTCTTCCCGGCCATTGGGTAATAATAATTACCGAAGTATTGGTAACATCCGGAAAGGCATCAATGCTGATGGTTTTAAAACTTATATAACCCGTAACAGCAAGCAGGGCAGTCACAAAAAATATGAAAAACCTGTTTTTTAGCGCGAAAGAAAGAATATTTTTTATAAACCTGTTCATGTTTTTATTTCGAAACCCGGACGCTCGAATTCGGATTTATTTTTTTAATGTTATTCAACAGTTACATTGCAATTCAACATTCCGAAATCGAAATTCCGAAATCCGAAATCAAAATCAGTCTTTAAGCGATTCAAACAAATACACCTGTCTCGAAGCCACTACACGGTCGCCGGGTTTTAAGCCTTTGCTGATATACGCCCTGTCTTCAACAGTTTTGGCGATTTCAACCTGCTGAATATGCACCTTAGCTTTACTGGCGTCAATCACTACCACATAGTTTTTATCGTTATCAAATACCAGTGCGCTGGTGTTTATAAAAGGCAGGCTTTCGCCCGATTTCGCTTTAATCAGGATATTGGCAAACATCTCAGGTTTAAGTAAATTACCGGGGTTTTGAATGGTGATCCTGGCATGCATTACTTTGTTATCCGGATCGAGCATGTTGTTGATCCGGTCTATTTTACCATCAAATACTTTGTCCGGATACGATAAGGTTGTGATTTTCACAGGGTCCCCGGTCTGAATTTTGGCAATATCGGATTCATAAACATTAACCAGCACATATACTGTTGAAAGGTCGGCAATGGTAAACATGTTTTGCCCGTTGTCGGCCCGCACCTGGGTGTTGTTGGTCAAATTCCTTTCTACAACAAAGCCAGACAAGGGAGCTTTAACTTCATATCCGTTTTCGTTGCTTTTATTGATCTGTATTACCTGGGATGCCCGCTTGCCTTCGGCAACAGCCTTTTGATAGTCGGATTGCGCTTGCTCAAGGTCTTTTTGCGAAGCCAGCCCGCTTTTGTACAGATCCTGTGTTGATTCAAGGATACGATGTGTATTCCTGATATCCGCTTCTGATGAAATATAGTCTTTGGTGTAACCGGCCATTTCTGCGCTTTTCAAAATCGCAAGTGTTTGTCCTTTTTGTACAACATCGCCAAGCTGCACATGTACATCCTGCGCTACCCCGCTAACCATGGGGTAAATCTTCACCATTTTATTTTCATCAGGTGCAATACTTCCGGTTAAGGTAATTTGCGAAAGTGCGCTTGCTTCCTTTACGGTATCAATTATTACATTATTTAACAAACTGTCAGTCACCTGAAACCTGGTGTCTTTTTCCTTGCTTTCGTCAGCATGGTGGCAGCTTTGCAATGCGAAAACTGCTGCTAAAAAGGAAGGAACAATGAGTAATATTTTATATTTGGGGTACATGGTCATACAACGGTTATTGATTAAAAAAAGGCGTCCCGGTAACATAATTAAGCTGTTCGAGGGAGGTAACGCGGTTAAGCTGCAGGGTATTTAATTGCAAAATATTGGTCTTGTACGAGTCATAAAAGTCAAGAAACTCTAACAAACTGATATTTCTTTTCTCATAGTTTTTAAAAACCTCCTGGATCAAATGGGTAAAATCAGCTTTAAACTGCGGATCAAAGCTGTTTGATAGTTTTTCAAGTCGTAAGGCGCCTTTAAAATTTGTGGCCAGGTCACTTTCCACCTGGTCCTGTTGACTTTGCAATTGTACTTTGCTTTGGTCAATGGCAATCCGGGCCTGTTTTATGCCACCCTGGTTCCTGTTAAAAAAAGGCAGGTTAAATTCAACGCCGGCACCCAAAAAATTGGTTCCGTAACTGCCCAGCTTATCATAATTCAGCGACAGCGAAAAATCGGGCACCGCTGTTGCTTTTTGCAGCTGGAGGTTCAAATTGCTATAATCAAGGTTGGTTTTCGCCAGTTTAAGGTCGTAGCGGTTTACATAAGCTGAATCAAGCAATTTTTTATATGGCATAGCAGCTACAATATCTTTCCCGTCAAGGTCATAATTAACTATCGGTTCAATAAAGCTGTTTGGCGGGGTTTTAATCAGCAGTTTAAATTCACTTTGTACCGTATCAATGCCAGTCTGCAGGTTATTATATTCGGTCTGCAACGAGTAAAGCTGCGATTGAATGCGCAATACTTCTTTTTCGGCGATATTCCCTTTTTTATACTGCTCCTTAAAACCCGCTAAAGTTTTGGCAAGCGAATTGATCTCTTCGTCATACACCTTAGCAGACTGCTCCTGAAAATAAATACTATAAAAGTCACTCCTTAGCGTAAATTTTAAAGTGCGGAGCAGGTCAAAGAATTGGTATTTTGCCTGGTCGACGCTTATTTTAGCCAGCTGGATATTTTTATTACGCTTCCCTGCGGTAGTAAAAAGCTGCGAAACGCTGAACGTCTGCTCACTGAACGCCGGTCCGCTTGTTGTATTATTGGCATAAATACCGTTCGAGAAACTAAAGTCGGGATTAGGAAATAACCTGGCGGTGATTATCTGCGCGCTGGCATTATCAATATTGTAACGCTGAATGATGAGCTGAAGGTTGTTTTTTAAAAACTGGTCTTCAGCTTGTCTAATGCTTAGTTTCAAGGTGTCGTTCAAGGTGCCTTGTGCATGAGCAGAGAGCCCGGTTGCTATAAACGCCGTGTTAAGTAACAGAAAAGCGCGAAAAAATATTTTAAACATGGTTTTTAAAAGATGGTGCAAAGTTATACCACCTGTATTAAAGGTGAATTACAGAAGGATTAGAATGGGATTAGAATTCGGCTGTTGTGTTAAATCGTTGCAATGGTATTATATCCCGGAAATTATTTATCGCTTTTTAAGATATATCCCATGCCAATAACTGTATGGATCAACTTGTTTTTAAAACCTTTTTCAATTTTATTGCGCAAATAATTTACATACACATCGATGAAGTTTGTACCTGTATCAAAATCAATTTTCCATACTTGTTCGGCGATATATTCTCTTGATAATACCTTATTTGGATGGCGTAAAAAGAGTTCAAGCAAAGTGAATTCTTTGGCTGTTAAAGTGATCTGGGTCCCGGCGCGTTCTGCTATACTGCTCCAGGTATCTAATTTCAGATCGTCAAAAGCCAGTATGTGGTCCTGCGAATCCCTTACATTCTGTCTTCTCAGCAGCGCTTCAATACGGGCAAGCAATTCGGCGAAATGAAATGGTTTTACCAGGTAATCATCGGCCCCTGCTTTTAATCCCGATACTTTACTGTGTACCTGGTCAAGGGCTGTGAGCATTAAAATAGGTGTTTGGGCATCCGTCAACCTGATCTGGCGGCATAATTCGATGCCGTTTATATCGGGCAGCATCACATCAAGGATCAGCAGGTCAAATTCATCGGTTTGCAGCAATGACTTTGCAGTGAAACCATCTTTAGCCGCCCTGACTTTATAGCCCTGCTCTTCAAGCCCTTTACAAATAAAGGCAGCAACCTTTTGTTCGTCTTCAACTAAACAGATGTTAACCATGCGAACAAATATGAGAATAATTTAATCGCCTATGAATTAGGATAGCATTATAAAACGATCAATTCCCATCCATTACCCTTACTTTCAAATAACTCGGATGTTCTTTTGAAGTATAAACTTTATGGGTTGCTTTTTTGAAATCGGTATCCTTAGCTTTCATAATATCTTCAAACACCTGCGGGTTACGATCTATGAGCGGAAAACTTGAACTTTGGATCTGCACCATTATTCTATGCCCTTTTTTAAAGGTGTGCAATATATCCTGAAGCTCAAAATTTACCGGGGTAATTTTGTCAGGCACAAATGGCTCAGGTTTATCAAACCCATTGCGATATTTGCCGCGTATCTCCTCGCTGCGTACCATTTGTTCGTAATGCGACATGTGGGTGTCTTTAGCGGTAAACTGGTTGTCTTTGGCCGAGTCGGGGTAAACATCTATTACTTTTACCACCCAATCAGCATCAGTACCTGTAGTTGATACTTTCAAATCGGCCCAGGTATTACCGGCAAGGGTAATGTCCTTATCCAGCACATCGGTTTGATAAGTGAGCACATCGGGTCGGCGCTCTGCAAAACGCTGATCGCCTGTCATGTATTCCCTTTTTTGATCAATAGCAATTCCGCTGATGAAGGGTACGGGTTTATTTGGGTCTGATATAAATTCATCTGATGTATTAACTTCACCTTTCGGCGCTTCAAAAGCCAGTTTACCACCCGGCAACAAATACAAATTCTTGTCTTCTGCTTCTTTTGGGGGCCAAATATTATAGTTTTTCCACTGGTTTTTCCCCGTTTCAAAAGCAGAAACTTTTGGAATATCTCCATCAGTTCCTTTTAAATAGTGGCTAAAGAAAGCGAATTCAATCTTTTCGCGGTAGAAAGGCCCGGTTGCACCGCCAAAATCAACGTCACCCAAATGATCGCCGGGGCCGCGCGACCATCCGCCATGTACCCACGGCCCCATGGCGAAATAAACCGGGGCGGAAGGGTTGTTCCTAACCAATGTTTTATAGGTATTGATCGCGCCATAAAGGTCCTCGGCATCATACCAGCCGCCGGTAACCAATACTGCTGTCTTAACATCATGCAGATGGGGCAATACGTTGCGGTCTTTCCAATGCTGATCGTAATCAGGATGATCAAGCATTTCATTCCACAAACGGATGGTATCCTTATAATATTTGTCGTTTGTATTTTTCATAGAGCCCAATTTCAAAAAGAACTCGTAGCCGTCCCCGGTGCCGAAATCAAAACGACCGCCCCGGCGTTGCGTAGGCTTGTCATCCTGGCGATTGGTAAAGCCCGGGTAAAAGTCGAAATTTGCAACCAATTGAAATGCGCCGTTGTGGAAAGCATCATCGCGGTAAAGATCGGACATTGGCGCCTGCGGCGATGCTGCCACCAAAGCAGGGTGACGGCTAAGCAGGCAGGTGGTTGTAAAAAAGCCGGGATAGGATATGCCCCAGGCCCCAACCTTACCGGTGTTGTTCGGGATGTTTTTTATGAGCCAGTCGATGGTATCGTAGGTGTCGGTACCTTCATCTACATCATTATTGGTTTTATGCACCTCTTTTTCGGGCGTCATTTCTTCGAATATGCCTTCGCTCATCCAACGACCGCGTACATCCTGGTAAACAAAAATATAGCCATCGTGCAAAAACAGGGATGATGGACCAAGGCTGCCTTTATATTTGTCAGTCCCGTATGGTGCAACGCTGTAGGGCGTGCGGTCCATCATAATAGGATACTTTTTCGACTGGTCCTTCGGCACATAAACCGAGGTAAACAGTTTTTTACCATCCCGCACCGGTACCTGGTATTCGTATTTTACGTAATTGTCTTTTACATACGCGGCATCGGGGTTATTTCCCTGGCCGGGCTGGGCTAATGAGGTAAAAGCTAAAAGGATAAAGCTTAAAGCCGAAAGGATGAGTTTCTTCATTTTTTGAAACGATTAATTTTTAAAGCTACGGAATAAAACAAAAAAAGACCCCGGTTTTCGGGGTCTCACAAAATCGTTACGAAAGGTGCTATTTATTGAGCATGTTTTCTTTTCCATGCGTCTTCTCTCAACTTCTTAGCATCAATACCACTACCTGTAAATATCTTTTCAAGTTCTGAAATCTTCATAGTTTTATCACCGGGGATAATAGTTACGCCATTTATTAAAATCGTTTCATTTGGATCAGTTTTAATAACGCGCTTCATATCTATTCAATTTAGTATGTTTTAAAATTTTCCTCTTCGTCCTTCATTGAAGTACCGTTGTTTATTAAAGCCCAAATCGAACATCCAAAATACAATATTTTACTCGTTTATCGCCTTAACGCCAGGCAATTCCTTACCTTCCATATATTCAAGCAAGGCGCCGCCACCGGTAGAAACATAGCTAACCTCTTCGGTTAAATTAAATTTTGCTACAGCTGCAGCAGAATCTCCGCCACCAATCAGTGAGAATGCGCCGCCTTCAGTTGCTTTAACTATTGCTTCGCCAACAGCTTTGGTGCCTGCCTCAAATTTTGCCATTTCAAAAACGCCCATCGGGCCGTTCCATAATATGGTTTTTGATGCTTCAACAACTTTGGTAAATTCGGCTATCGAATCAGGGCCGATATCCAAACCCATCCATCCGTCGGTAATGCTGCTGTTTTGGGCGATAGCTGTATTTGCATCGTTAGAAAAATTATCAGCGATTACAGAATCCGTAGGTAATAATAAATTTACCCGTTTCTCTTTTGCTTTTTTTATCAGGCTAAGGGCAAGGTCAAGCTTATCATCTTCAACCAATGATTTACCGATACTGCCTCCCTGCGCTTTTGCGAATGTATAAGCCATACCGCCGCCAATGATCAGATTATCCACTTTATCCAACAACCGCTCAATCAATTCTATTTTATCCGAAACTTTTGCACCACCCATTATGGCGGTAAATGGTCTCACGGCATCATTTAATACCTTTTCGGCATTTTTCAGCTCGGCAGCCATCAGGTAGCCAAAGAATTTAGCGTTAGGGAAAAATTGAGCGATCACTGCGGTTGAAGCATGGGCACGATGGGCTGTACCAAAAGCATCATTCACATAAATATCACCTAATTTTGAAAGTTTTTCAGCAAATGCGGTATCGCCTTTTTCTTCTTCTTTATAAAAACGAAGATTCTCCAATAAAAGCACTTCGCCCATGCCTAATGCCTTTGCCTTATCAACGGCTTCCGCACCGATACAGTCATCGGCAAATTCTACCTTCTGACCAAGCAGGTCTGACAAATGAGGTACAAGATGTTTAAGGGAATATTTTTCTTCAGGTCCGCCTTTTGGCCTTCCAAGATGCGACATTAATATAACTGCGCCGCCATCTTTTAAAATCTTATTGATGGTTGGCAAAGCAGCTGTCATCCGGTTATCATCAGTAATATGATAATCCTTATCGAGTGGTACATTAAAATCTACACGGATAAGGGCTTTTTTTCCGGTAAAACTAATTTGATCTATTGTCTTCATAATGATTGTTTCAAGCAATTTTCGCGCTGCCAAATTCAGCAATTAATTCTAAATTCTGAACGCAAATAACAAAAAGGTGTTTTAAATCATGAAAATATTATTGAATCTTAACATACAATACATAGTGGGG
>JBIOHE010000058.1:0-16795 GCA_044448725.1 Sphingobacteriales bacterium
CCAATGAAATATACGGGTTATAGCTTGCCTTGTTTTTTTGCAAGATTAAGCTTTTAACAAACATTTCCGGCTTTTACACCTTCATCCGTCATTACTGTTTTTTCCAGGCTTGCCCCTGGTTGGGACTCAGGATGACAAAAGACACCTTGCATCTGACCGAATTTTACGGTCCTTGCTTACTGCACCTTCGTCGATAACCAGTTATTTCTGAAAGTTTCCTGGTCTTTTGTTAGTTCTTTCCCTGCTTTTTCAAAGGTAACTACTTCGAGGTAGGGGCTTTCTTCTAAGGTTATGGTTGTTTCATGGTCGCCGGTGCGGTTTTTATAGTTCACCACAATTTTATCACCTATGTTTTTAGCGGCAACAACGTCGTTAAAACCCTGCGCGTCTTTTATGTCTTTTCCATCGGCTTTTATAATGATATCGCCTGCGTCAAGGCCGGCTTTGTAAATTGGTGTGCCAATGATGGTGCTTGATTGTATGGGCAAACCCTCAGCCCCGGCGGTACGTGCCTGACCCGATCTACCCCGGCCCGGATTACCCGAAAGTGGTCCGGCCCATGCTTTTCCCGGTTGCGCTTTGCGCAATAATAAACCAGCTTTGGCTAACAAAGCATCGTAATTATTTTTCTCTAATCCATAAATATATTTATTAAAAAAGTCGGCGGCAAATTTTGGGTTTTTAGTGAGTTTTGCCAGATCGCTTTGCAGGTCGGGAATGGTATAGGGTTTCATCACCTTGCCGCGCGCCAGCCAAACGGTGCGCATATATTCATCCAGGGTAAGGTTAAACTCGCTCCTCAGGCGCAAATCGAGCGCAAGTGCGGTTGCCCCGCCATAAAAATAATAGCTGGTAAAAATATTGTTGTCGTTATTCGCGTCGATAGATACGCCTGCATCAGCAAAAACCGAATGGTTACTGGCCTGTACCGGTGTATATTTCGCAGCGCCGGGCGTATTTAAAACAGAATTTACCAGGCCGCCAATTGTACGCGTATAGTCGTCCACTGTATGGAAGCCGGAACGAACCAACAGCATTTCGCCATAATATTGGGTAAAGCCTTCGGCAAACCAAAGTTCGCCGCTCATATTGGCATGCTCAAAATTAAAAGGCTCCAATGATTTCGGACGAATGCGTTTTACATTCCAGCTATGGAAATACTCATGCGAAAAAGTGCTCAGCAGCCGTACTTCATTGCCTGCAACTTTGTCAACAGGCTGCACTATGCAGGTGGAGTTGCGGTGCTCCATGCCGTCGCCGGAAGTGGAGGGATAAACATCGTCCAAAAAAGTATATTCGCCGTAATCATAAGCCGGCAGTTCGCCAAAGACTGCCTTTTCTTCGAGCACCATTTTTTGCACCAGCCTGCCGAAATTATCAATAACAGGCTGCGCATCGTCGGAGTGAACGGTTAAATTAATTTTCTCAGTTTTGCCGTCCGTATTTACCACATCCCAGCTGATTTCCTTAAAATTTGAAAGTTCGGTGGGGCTGTCCATCATGTATTGCATATCGGGAGCGCTGTAAATATTTGCGCCATCGTGTTTTAGTTGAGTGGCTACTTTCCAGCCATATTTATCAAGGTCGTTAAATTCAAACTTAACAGCCCGTTTTTCCTGTCCCTGCACCCACATAAATGCGGCGGGCATATTCAGGTGGGCATGGCTGGGGTCAATGCTTGCATAAGTACCGTCGGTCCAGTTACCAAATAAGGTGTAACTTATTATTACAGTAGCAGGATGGTCTGCGGCAATTTCAAATACATCACCTTCAATTTGTTTTAAAGCGATACGCGTGCCGCCTACATCCGTTGCGGTAACATTATAAATATTTTTGCCGAATTCGTGGGTAGCATAGCGCCCGGCTGATGAACGGCTCATCCTTACGCGGAATTGCGACACCGGGGCCTGCGGAATGGTCATCACAATTTCGGCTTCATGATGCACCGCATTGGGGAATGATACGGCATAAAAAATAGCTTTCGGTGCATCCTGCGCTATAGCTGCCACAGCAAAAAAACAGGCAACGACGGATAAAAATATTTTCTTCATCAATATAAAATTTAACAGCGCTCAAATTACTATTAAATCGGGAAAATTAGTTGATTAGGTAGGATTAAGTTTATTAAGTGAGTGGTTTGTGAAATTGGTTGGTTAAGTTTATAGAGTTGATTAAGTGAGTGGTTAGCAAAAATGGATTAGGCACCATTTAACCCAATCAACTTAATCCAACCCAATAAACCACTCACCAATTCTAATCATAACTATGCCTTTCAATATCATAATCAGATTGCGCCGAAATGATCTTTTTGCGTTTCTCAATATCCTTGTCCAGGTGATGGTCGTAAACGCTGTCGGTCACCTGGATATTGCGTTCTTTGTCCCTTTCGGCGTAATGGAGATCGGCCTCTGATAATTTTGCAATCGCAATATCATAGCCACCTTTTGGCGACATCAGTTTCACAAATACCGGCAAACACTCAAATAAAATAAACAGGAAACTGATAAATGATTCGGCGAGGTAAGTATCCAGATCGCGGGTGCCGTTTTCGTTAAAGGCTAACTGACCGAGCGCCCAGTTACGGTCCGAAAAACCAGCCACGTTCGACAGGCTATCCAGCTGGTGGTCGTTAAACAGACGGATATTGTTCAGCCCTTCATAGTCCTTCCGGGCGCTGAGGTACTGGTCCATTTTCTCCTGGTTTTCTGTAACTGTTTTCAAACGGTCCTGTTTTTCCTGCAATACATTTTGTTTTTGTTTGGCGTAGGTGCCATAACCCACAATCCCCGAAGTTTGGTTGGTTTTATCGCCAAAAACTTCCTGGTTCAGCTGAAAACGGGAACGGTTAATATCTTTTTCGAGGGAGTCTTTTTCTTTTTTCAGATCGTTGTTCTTCCCCAGTTCCATACCATACTTTTGGGTATAGGTTTTTTGAAGCGTGTCAATCTTATTATGCTGCCCTTTTAAGTAGGCGGTTTTTAATTTCTGGCGGATCTCTTTATCAAATATTTTGAGTTCCAGGGGCCTCGAAATAACTATCCCTATCATTATCGCCAATAAAATACGGGGTGACGCCTGTATGATCTGCTGGTTGGTGGTGCCGTTTTTGTCGATGCTTGATACGATATAACGGTCCATATTAAAAATGGCCGTACCCCATATCAACCCGAATAAAATAGCGAAAACTACCGCGAAAGCATTGCCGCTAAAAACAAAATACATGGCGTAACCGCCGGATAATGAGGCAAATAATGCCGTGAAAAATATAGTAGCCCCAATACCTACATACTTGTTATGCTCGATGGGGTATTTTTTTAATGTGCCGGTATGCGCTCCCGAACAGAACCAAAAAAAACGGGTGATTTTCTTCATCAATAATGCCTTACAATGTTATTAATGTATAAAACGCACTTAGGCATTGATTGTTACAAAATATAGACTTTAATTATTTGATGCAGAAAAATTACCTTTGCAAATAATAATATATTTGAAGATGAAAGAAATAAGCGTACAGGAACTGAAAGAAAAGAAAGATAAGGGCGAAGATTTTCAACTGATTGATGTAAGGGAAGATTTTGAATATGAAATGTCGAACCTTGGCGGGACGCTGATCCCATTGGGCGGCATTTTGATTGAAGCCGGAAAAATTGATAAAAACAAACCGGTGGTGGTAATGTGCCGCAGCGGAAAACGCAGCGCGGCGGCCATTATGCAGCTGGAGCAACAGGGCTTTACCAACCTTTATAACCTTAAAGGCGGTATTTTAGCCTGGGCTGATGAGATTGACCCTACCATCAATGTGTATTAAGCCATGGGAAAAAAGTTATTAATCAATGTGTTATACAACCTGGTGATCTTTGTATCAATCATTACAGGCTACCAATACGGCATAAATAATTATGGATATTTAGTTGGCGCAGTCATAATAATAGCTATATTTATCGTGCTTAAGATCAGGCTTCTTAAACAAATTAAAGCGGCCCAAAAACCTTAATCCCCATTATTATGCTTATTGCAGTTTTAGGTATCATTATACTCATTGTTGGTATAGTGCTCAAACGCTCGCCCGAACCGGGGAGCCATTTTGCCGGTGTTGTAAAAACCGTTGGACTTGTAGTTGTTTTTTTAGGAATAGGCGCTTCCTCATTCAAGATCATTGATCCGGGTAAAGTAGGTGTACAGGTACTTTTTGGAAAAGTGCAGGAAGGCGTACTTGAAAGCGGCCTGCATATTATTAACCCCATGTATGATGTCACCACATTTGACATCCAGACGCAAAATTATACTATGAGCGCGGTTAGTAATGAGGGGCAAAAAGAAGGCGATGACGCCATTCGCGTGTTATCATCAGACGGATTGGAAGTTACCATCGATATTTCGGTATTGTATAAGGTAAATCCTTTCAAAGCCCCTTATATCTTTCAAAACATTGGCGTGGATTATGTTGATAAAATTGTGCGCCCAGTGGCCCGTACTGCTATAAGGGATAACGCGGTTAACTACCAGGCGGTTGACCTTTACTCTGTAAAAAGACAAGAATTTCAGGCGAAAATTAACCAAACCATTGAACAAAGTTTTGCAAAAAGAGGATTGGAACTTCAGCAAATACTGGTGCGGAATATCGCATTGCCTGCATCAGTAAAAGCAAGTATCGAATCAAAGATCAATGCCGAGCAGGATGCCCAAAAAATGCAGTTTGTTTTGCAGAAAGAACGCCAGGAAGCCGACCGTAAACGTGTGGAAGCACAGGGTATAGCCGACTACCAGAAAATACTTTCAACCGGCTTATCTGACAAACAATTGCAGTACGAAACAATTAAGGCACAAAAAGAGATTGCCCTGTCGCCAAATACAAAAATTATCATCATGGGCGGCGGTAAAGGCAACCCGATAATGTTGAGTGATAAATAAATAATTGGCACTAATTCTCACGAATCAGGACGAATTTCAGGAATTGAAAATCGTTAATTTTCTTGTCATCCTGAAGCGCAGCGAAGGATCTTCTGCGACATGCATGTAGCCGACCTGTTGCTTCAAGATGCTTCACTACGTTCAGCATGACAAAAGGTTTGAAAAAATAAGCCTGTCATCCTGAACGCAGCGAAGGATCTTCTGCGATGTGCATGTAGCCACTTTGCTTGGAGGCAGAGAAGATCCTTTGCATTTAGGTCAACAAATAGGGAGCTTAGCCCTGGGCAACAAACAATTGACCGGCCCAAAAAGCCTCATAAGCTGACTCCCATTCTCTTTCGATGAATGGTGAAGTATCGGTTCCAAACCACCACCAACCAACCATTCACCTAATCAACCACTCACTTCCCAAACACTAATTCAAAAAAAAATCACAAAATACCCTTACAAAGCGTATCTTTGCACCCCGACAAGAAGATACCGGATTGCGGAAACAATTTCGGAGAATTTTTTAGCCGGCATTTCCGCACCTGGCAGCTTTCTTGAATAAAAAAAGCACATGCCCATAGACACCTCCATCAAATCCGTTTTAATTATTGGTTCAGGCCCTATTATTATTGGCCAGGCCTGTGAGTTTGACTACGCCGGTTCGCAAGCCGCGCTTTCTTTAAAAGAAGAAGGTATTTCCGTCTCCATCATCAATAGCAACCCTGCTACCATTATGACGGATAAGGTTATTGCCGACCACGTTTACCTGTTGCCTTTGACCAGCGACAGCATTGAAAAGATATTAAAAGAGCAACAAATAGACGCGGTACTGCCAACTATGGGCGGTCAAACTGCGCTTAATCTTTGTATTGAAGTTGCCGAACGCGGTATCTGGGAAAAATATGGGGTAAAAATCGTTGGCGTTGATTTGGCTGCGATTGAAAAAACCGAAAATCGCGAAGCTTTCCGCCAGCTGATGGTTGATATCGGCGTGGGCGTGGCTACCTCAAAAATTGCCAACTCGTTTTTAGAAGGTAAAGAAGCCGCGCAGGAAATCGGTTTCCCGCTGGTGATTCGCCCGAGCTATACGTTAGGGGGTAAAGGCGCAGGTTTTGTACATAAAAAAGAAGATTTTGACGCTGCTTTAAGCCGTGGCCTGCAGGCTTCGCCAACCCATGAAGTTTTGGTGGAACAGGCGGTTTTAGGCTGGAAAGAATATGAGCTGGAGCTTTTGCGCGACAGCAATGATAACGTGATCATTATTTGTTCTATCGAGAATTTTGATCCGATGGGCATCCATACCGGCGACTCCATAACTGTTGCCCCAGCCATGACGCTGAGCGACCGCTGCTACCAGGAAATGCGCAACCAGGCCATTAAAATGATGCGCGCCATCGGTAATTTTGCCGGCGGCTGTAACGTACAGTTCTCGGTAAACCCTGCCGACGAAGCCATTATCGCTATCGAGATCAATCCGCGGGTATCGCGGTCATCTGCCCTGGCATCAAAAGCTACCGGGTATCCAATTGCAAAAATAGCCGCCAAGTTGGCTATAGGTTATAACCTTGATGAAATTGAAAATCAGATCACCAAAACAACTTCGGCTTATTTTGAGCCTACACTTGATTATGTGATCGTAAAAATACCACGCTGGAACTTTGATAAGTTTAAAGGCGCCAACCGCGAGCTGGGCCTGCAAATGAAGTCGGTAGGCGAAGTAATGGGCATAGGCCGCAGCTTTATTGAGGCGCTGCAAAAGGCTTGTCAGAGTTTGGAGATCGGTCGTGCCGGTTTAGGGGCCGATGGACGTCAGAGCCGCAACCTCGAAGATATTATGCACAGCCTGGAGCATCCAAGCTGGGACAGGCTGTTTCATATTTACGATGCTTTAAGTTTGGGTGTGCCGATTGAATCGGTACGTAAAGCCACCAAAATAGACCGCTGGTTTTTAAACCAGATTATGGAGGTGGTAAACCTGGAGAACGAACTGCGCCGCTATACATTAAATAATATTCCTGAAGACTTTTTCTTCACCCTGAAACAAAAAGGATTTTCGGATACCCAGATCGCCCACATTTTAGGCAATGTAAGCGAAGAGGATGTTTATCAGCGCAGACAGGCATTAAACATCCGCAGGGTATATAAAATGGTGGATACCTGTGCCGCCGAGTTCCCGGCAAAAACGCCTTATTATTATTCAACTTACGAAGGCGAGAATGAGTCCATCGTATCTGATAAGAAAAAGATCATTGTATTAGGTTCGGGCCCTAACCGTATCGGCCAGGGTATTGAGTTTGATTACAGTTGTGTGCATGGCCTGCTTGCCGCGAAGGAATCGGGGTTCGAAGCCATCATGGTAAATTGCAACCCCGAAACCGTATCAACCGATTTTAATATGGCCGATAAGCTGTATTTCGAACCTGTTTACTGGGAGCACGTGCGTGAGATCATCGAACTGGAAAAACCTTACGGCGTAATTGTTCAGCTTGGCGGTCAAACCGCTTTAAAAATGGCCGAAAAAATGCATGAGCATGGTATAAAGATCATCGGTACCTCCTTTGATGACATGGATATTGCTGAAGACCGCGGCCGTTTCTCGGACCTGCTGAAAGAACTGGACATCCCTTACCCAAAATATGGCGTGGCTGAAAGCGCAGAAGAGGCGATAGAAGTTGCCCACCATGTAGGTTATCCCGTACTTGTACGCCCGAGCTATGTATTGGGCGGTCAGGGCATGAGCATTGTGATAAACGATGAGGACCTTGAGAAAGCCGTAGTTGGCTTGTTGCGCAATCTTCCTGGAAACAGGGTATTGATAGACCATTTCCTTGACCGCGCTGCTGAGGCTGAATCGGATTCCATCAGTGACGGCGAGGATGTGCATATCATCGGCCTGATGGAACATATTGAGCCTGCCGGGATCCACTCCGGCGATTCATTTGCGGTATTACCGCCATTCGACCTGTCGGACAATGCCATCTCCCAAATGGAAGAATATACGGTTAAAATAGCCAAAGCATTAAATGTGCTGGGCTTGCTTAATATACAGTTCGCTATAAAAAACGACAAGGTATTTGTGATCGAAGCTAATCCGCGGGCATCACGCACGGTGCCTTTTATCGCGAAAGCTTATGATGTGCCTTATATCAATATCGCGGCAAAATGTATGCTGGGCGTTGCAAAATTGAAAGACTTCACCATCGAACGTAAATTATGGGGATATGCGATTAAAGAACCGGTATTCTCATTCGATAAGTTTCCCGAGGTAAACAAGGAGCTTGGCCCCGAGATGAAATCAACCGGCGAAGCCATCCGCTTTATACCAAACCTGCAGGACCCGTATTTCAGGCATTTGTATAAAGAAAAATCGATGTACCTGAGCAGGTAGGGGAAAGCGAAAAGCGAAAAGCAGAAAGCGAAAAGCGCAATGGAGCAAATTCAAGCTTTTGGCTTTTGGCTTTCTGCTTTAAGCTATAATACCCGTATAAAGTCATACATTTGCATTTGCATAGGGTAATTTAATTTTAGAATGCCCGTGCTGATGTTAATATTTGTTAAAATTCTTCGATACGAGCAATATTTAGGCTATTATTGAAGTCGAATAAGTTCACATTTGGCGATAGCTGTGTGGTTAAAAAAGATTATCCCGATATTATATAATTTGCATGAAAAGCCTTTACATACGTAATTTTTATTTAAGCCTGTTTTTTATATTTTTTGCTTTTCTAAGCAATAGCTGCACAAAAACATCAACATCAACTGCCAGTTCAGTAGTGGTACCTACTGTGGTCACTACTGCCACAATTATCAATGTAACAGCAACATCGGCCCAAAGCGGCGGTGTTATCAGTTCAAATGGTGGCGCAATCATAGCTGCAAACGGTGTTTGTTACAGTGCTACTAATGCTACACCTACAACTGCTGACAGCAAAACTACAGATGCCATTGTTAGTTCCGGGATACAATACCCTCCTTTTACCAGTCAGTTAACCACATTAACACCCAATACTTTATATTATTTGAGGGCTTATGCCACCAATTCAGCAGGCACAGGTTATGGAAGTGTAATAAAATTTACAACAAGCGCCAGTTTAACAGCAATTACTACAACGGTATCAACTTTCGCAGGTAACGGTACAGCAGGATATGTTGACGCCGGCGGCACGGGCGCACAATTCAATAACCCAACGGGGGTAACTGTTGATGCAAGTGGAAATTTATACGTTTCCGATAGCCATAACAGCATTATCAGAGAAATTACATCTGCAGGCCTTGTAAGCACTTTTGCAGGGACGCCCACCATAGGTTACAGCGACGGCCCTGTAGCAACAGCACAATTTTATGCTCCTACCGGATCGGCTTTTGACAGCAAGGGCAATTTATATGTCGCCGATTTTGGCAATAATGTGATCCGTAAAATTACACCTTCCGGCACTGTAAGTACCTACGCGGGGAACGGAAGGGCCGGATACTACAACGGAGCGGCAGATTCAAGTCATTTAAAAAGCACAACGGATACCATGGCCCTGTTTAATAACCCGCAGGCGGTTGCCGTTGATGCGGCAGGCAATGTTTACGTGGCCGACCGCGGCAATAACCTGATCCGTAAAATTTTGCCTACCGGCAGGGTAATTACCATGGCCGGAACCCTTACAGCGGGTTATGTTGATGCGACTAACGTGCTGGCTTCGTTCAACAACCCAACGGGAGTTGCTGTGGATGCCTCAGGAAACGTTTATGTTGCCGATCAGGGCAACTCGGCTATCCGCAAAATTACACCCGCAGATGTGGTTTCCACCATCGCAGGCGGCACTTTACAGCGGACACTGCTAAACTTTCCGTCGGGCATTACTATTGATAAAACAGGAAACCTTTATATTGTTGACGAAAGCGGACGTGTATTTGAATACACTACGGCCAATGTGCTGTATAACCTGGCAGGTACGATAAATGCTGCGGGATTTGTTAACAGCACCGGAACAGCCGCATTATTCAGCAACCCGCAGGGGATAGCTATTGATGGCAACAACAATATCTACGTAGCCGACCAATATAATAATTGCATCCGTAAGATAGTGGTAACGCTTGTGAATTGAGGGAAGAATCAAGAGCCAGGAATCAAGATCCAGGACACAATTGCAGGAGCCTGCGAGTCCGGTTGTAAAAATTGTAACTTTCGTTTTTTTATCTTGACTCTTGGTTCTTGGCCCTCTATTCTCCCAGCTTCATCAAAGCATAAAACAGCCCGGTGCAATGCAATGCCTGGGCAATTTTGTTTTCGGCCAGCAACTGTTTTACCTGGGGGATGGTGAAAGTTTCAACAATAATTTCTTCCTGCGCGTCCAGGTGCTGTTCCTGCACTTTTTTTCCGCCACGGGCAAGGTAACAATAGGTGTGGTTATTTGCCGTTGAGGGATTGGCGTAAATGGTGCATAACAATTCAAAGTCATCAAACTGGTAGCCGGTTTCTTCCAGCAATTCACGGCGCAGGCCTTGTTCGGGGCTTTCACCGGGATCTATCACCCCTCCGGGTATCTCAAGCGATACAATACCTGCCGCATGACGGTACTGGTGCACCATCAATATCTCATTGTCTTCGGTAAGGGCCACTGCGTTTACCCAGTTGGGATACTCTAAAACATAATAATCATCCACAATAAAGCCGCCGGGCATCTGGCACCTGTCCGACCGTAAAGTGGCCCACGGGCCTTTATGGATATAGGTGGAGGAGAGTTTTTTCCAAATAAGCTCTTTGTAGTTCATGATTAAAAGTCCGTGGTTCATTGTAAAACCACCGCTAAGGTAATAAATTGACGCTTAGTCTCAAGTTCTAAGTCCTAAGTCGAAAGTAATAAGTCGAAAGTCATAAGTTAAGGAAGGCATAAAATCCGACTTTCGACTCTGGACTTTCGACTTAGGACTTCCGACTAAAGACTTCCGACTTAACACTACCTCACCAGCGTTCCAATGCCATCGCCGTTGGCAATTTTCATGAGGTTGCCGGGGATGTTCATATCAAAAACGATGATGGGGAGGTTGTTTTCCTGGCAAAGGGTGATGGCTGTCATATCCATAACGTTCAGGCCTTTGTCGTACACTTGCTGGAAGGAAATTTCTGAGTAGCGGGTTGCTGTGGGGTCTTTTTCAGGATCGGCGGAGTAAATACCGTCAACACGGGTGCCTTTGAGCACTACGTCGGCTTTTATTTCGATAGCGCGCAGGGATGCGGCGGTGTCGGTGGTAAAATATGGGTTACCTGTGCCGGCGCCGAAAATCACGATCTTCCGTTCTTCCAGATGGTGCATGGCACGGCGGCGGATATACGGTTCGCAGATCTGCTCCATTTTTATCGCCGACTGCAGGCGAGTTTCCACCCCAATACTTTCGAGGGCGTTTTGCAGGGCCATGCAGTTGATCACCGTGGCCAGCATACCCATATAATCGGCCTGGGCGCGCTCCATACCTGATTTTTCCGCACTCAAACCCCTGAATATGTTACCGCCGCCAACTACAACGGCTATTTCCATACCGGTATCATGCACGTGTTTTATGTCCTGGGCGTATTGCAGCACCTGGTTGTTATCAATGCCGTATTGCTTCTCGCCCATAAGCGATTCGCCGCTAAGTTTTAGTAGTATCCTTTTATATTTCATTCGGTATGGTTGTTATTAACAGGAAAAAATGCATCGGGCCTTTATTTTTATCAATGTATGCGGGTGCCTTTGATAATGCCAGTTTCATTTATGTTGCAGTTTGCCAAAAATATGGAAATAAAATCACTGTTAAAATTTTATGTCCGATTTGTTAAATAATTACCTTTAAACACGGTGCCCTGTACTTCAAAATCCGCATTAAAAACAATCATATCTGCATCAAACCCAGCTGCCACCTGACCTTTTTGATCCATTTTTGCGAGTTGTGCCGGGTAAAGGGAAGCCATATTGATAGCTTCTGCAAGACCAATCCCCACGTGTTTTACGCAGTTTTCAACCGCCTTTAACATGGTAAGTACCGAGCCGGAAAGCGTACCATCGGGCATCACATAGCGGTCGCCTTTAAACTGGTGCTGGTAAGTCCCCTCGCTGGCGGCAGCAACTGAGTCGGTAATTAAAAATAGTTTGTCGCCCAGTTCGCGTTTGGCCAGGCGTACCATAGCGAAATCCACATGGACACCATCGGCGACAATACTGGTATAAGGCCTTTCCTCAAAAATGGCCGGGATATAGCCCGGCTCACGATGATGCATTTGCGGCATCGCATTATATAAATGTGTTACTGCCTGTACAGGCTTTTTTAAAAACGATTTACCCTCGCTGTAAGTAGCATTGCTATGGCCTGATGAAATAATAATGCCCTGTTTGTACAGGTAATCTATCACCTCCCGGTCCTGTAATTCAGGTGCGATGGTCATCATTTTGATAACGCAGTCAGCCAGCTCAATCCACCTTTTCACTTCGGCTAATGTGCCTTTTTTTATGAGATTTGCAGGGTGTGCGCCTTTTTTTGCAGGATTAAGGTACGGCCCTTCGAGGTGCAGGCCCCAAAAATTGCCTTTGCAATGTTCCCTGAACGCTTTTGCCACTGCTATCCCCTTTTCAACAATATCGTTGGTATTGGTGGCTATAGTAGCAAAAAAGCCGGTAGTGCCCTGGGCAAGGAAATCGTTCTCCATCCGCTCCAGCGCCGCAAGTTCGGGTATGCTGCCGAACATTTTGTCGCCGCTGCCATAAACCTGCAGGTCGATGAGGCCGGGCGCCAGGAAAGCCCCATGAAGGTTAATTTTTTCAGATTGCGCCGGTATCTCGTTTTCGTTAACGATGGCTGTGATCCTGTCGCCGGCAATTAAAACGGCCTTGCCGCTAACGATGTTACCGCCGGAAATAATTTGCAGGTTGTGAAGGGCTGTTATCATATTACAATATTTTGCCTCACCTAAATTCTCTCCAAACCTGCCTGCCGGTAGGCAGGGGAGAGGACTTGAAAAAAACAGCCCAAAAAACTGTTTCTCCTAAATTTTGCCTCACCTAAATCCTCTCCAAAGGAGAGGACTTCAACTGCGCTCCTTCTCAGAACCCTCTCCTTTGGAGAGGGCAGGGTGAGGCCAAAAAAAATCCCCCCGATAAATCGGGGGGATTAAAATATTTAAGCTCCTAAAGCAACCCGCTTAAAGGCGGTAACTGTTAAGCCTTTTTCAACGGTGCTCAAAAACTGCGCAACGCTTTTGGATGGGTCCTTTACAAAATCCTGGTTTAATAAGGTGCTGTCCTTATAAAACCTGTTCAGCCTGCCGGCAGCAATTTTTTCAACCATCGCTTCGGGTTTGCCTTCCAAACGGGTTTGTTCTTTAGCAATTTCAAGCTCACGCTCAATAGTGGTTGAATCAACGCCGTCTTTATCAATAGCAACAGGGCTCATCGCTGCAATTTGCATTGCTACGTCTTTACCTGCCTCATCAGCCCCTGCTACATTCGCACTCAAGCCAACCAATACACCCAAACGGTAGTTACCGTGGATATAAGCGATCACTTTTTCGCCTTCAATAGCTTCGTATTTTGATACGCCGATTTTCTCGCCGATCTTACCGGTTTTGTCGATAACCGCATCGCCGATTTTCTGACCGTCAACGCTTAGTTCGTTTAGCGCCTCAAGGCTGGCCGGGTTGTTTTCAACAGCTGCTTCGGCAATCGCGGTAGCAAAAGCAACAAACTCAGCATTTTTAGCCACGAAATCAGTTTCGCAGTTAAGTTCAATAATAACGCCACGTTTGCCATCAGCCGAAGTACGTGCAATTACTACACCTTCGTTTGATTCGCGGTCCTGGCGGCTGGCGGCTACTTTAGCGCCTTTTTTTCTTAAAAAATCGATGGCAGCTTCAAAATCACCGTTAGTTTCGGTTAAAGCTTTTTTGCAATCCATCATACCTGCGCCGGTTTGCTGGCGCAGTTTATTTACATCGGCTGCAGATATTGTTACTGTAGACATTGTTATTTGTTTATTTGTTAAGTAGTGAGTGGTGAATGGTCAGTAGTGAGTAGTCCGTGATGAATCTTTTCAAAAAACCCACTGCTCACCGTTCACTACTCACCATTCACCACTCACATAAATTATTCTTCAGTTTTTTCAGCAGCAGGGGCTTCAACCACTGCGGCGTCAGCTTCAACAGCTGATTTACGTGCTCTTTTTCCGCCTTCAGAAGATGACCTGTCAACAACTGCTGCTGTTGAAGGTGTTGCTGCTTCAGGAGCATCAGCTTTTGCTTTCGCCTGTGCTGCTTCTTTTTCAGCTTCGTCTTCTTTCTCGCGTTTGCGTTCTTCCAAACCTTCAACAATCGCCTGGATGATAATGCTGGTAACCAATGAAATTGATTTGGTAGCATCGTCATTTGCCGGGATCGGGAAATCGATGTTCGAAGGATCAGAGTTGGTATCCACCATCGCAAAGGTAGGGATGTTCAACTTCAAAGCTTCCGAAACCGCGATGTGTTCTTTTTTAACGTCAATCAGGAACAAGGCAGCCGGCAAACGGTTAAGGTCCGCAATACCGCCTAATAATGTTTCCAGTTTAATACGCTCGCGTTGTATCATCAGTCTTTCTTTTTTAGAAAGGTTGCTGTAAGTACCGTCTTTTGTCAATTTATCGATGTTCGACATCTTTTTGATCGACTTGCGTACGGTTGCAAAGTTGGTTAACATACCACCTAACCAGCGTTCGGTTATAAAAGGCATGTTTACGCTTTTTGCATACTCAGCAACAATATCTTTCGCTTGTTTCTTTGTAGCTACGAATAATACTTTACGTCCTGATTTTACAATTTGCTTTATAGCTGCAGCAGCTTCTTCAACCTTTGTTAAGGTTTTATTTAAATCGATAATGTGGATACCGTTACGCTCCATGAAAATGTACTGTGACATTTTCGGGTCCCATTTGCGGGTAAGGTGACCAAAGTGTACACCTGCATCCAGTAAGTCCTGATATGTTGTTCTTGCCATTTTGTTGTCCTCCTTTGATTAACGTTTACTGAATTGGAATCTCTTACGTGCTTTCTTGCGACCTGGTTTTTTACGTTCAACCATACGGTCGTCACGGGTCATAATCCTTTAGCGCGCAGTGAAGGTTTCTTTTCAGGATCAAGTTCAACAATAGCTTTCGCGATAGCTAAACGAACGGCTTCTGCCTGTCCTTTAACGCCGCCGCCTGCAACGTTAACCTTAACATCGAATTTTCCGGCTGAGCCCGAAACTTCAGTGCTTTGCATAACGATGTATTGTAATGGCAATGTTGGGAAATACTCCTTGTAATCTTTACCGTTTACGGTAATTGCGCCGCTGCCATCTGTTAAGTAGATGCGTGCGACTGCTGTTTTTCTTCTGCCCGAAGTGTTGGTTGTTGGCATTTTTTCTTTTCTCCTTTAAAATTAAAAAGTTAAATGGTAGTTGGGTTTTGTGCTGCATGAGGATGCTCGGCGCCTGCATATACATGCAAATTGCCAAACAATGCTTTGCCCAAACGATTTTTAGGTAACATACCACGCACGGCTTTTTCAATTACGCGTGTTGGATGCTTTGCCATTAACTCCTTAGGAGAAATGAAACGCTGACCACCCGGATAACCGGTGTAAGAAACATACTGCTTTTCGCTGAATTTGTTTCCGGTCAGTTTTACCTTGTCTGCATTGATAACTATTACATTATCACCGCAGTCTACGTTCGGGGTGAAATCTGGCTTGGTTTTTCCACGGATGATCATTGCGATCTTAGTGGACAAGCGCCCCAAAATCTCGCCATTAGCGTCAATAACAACCCATTGTTTGTTGACGGTTTTTTTGTTGGCCGAGACAGTTTTGTAACTTAACGTATTCACTTGCTTTATATTAATTTAATTAAACGTTTATATACCCCCGCATTTTCGGGACTGCAAAGATAGGGGTTTTTGGTTTAATTGCAAATAGATTTTTGTTGTTTTGGATTGCACCGGTTGTATTATATGATTTCACCGATTTTTGAAGATGATTTCACCGATTTTGGGATGGTGATTTCACTGATTTTGGGGATGATTTTTTATTGCAAGGGTGAAATGTTGGTTTTTGGTAGAGACGCAATGCTTTGCGTCTCCCGCCAGACAGTCAAATAGGATAGTAATTATAAGCCCGGAATGTTATTGATGCCTTTGATTCTGCCGTAACAGAAACTACATTTCTAAAGTTATATAATTTATCTAAACATTTTTTTATAAACAAATTTGTTTAGATTTGACTATGGAACCAACCATAGAAAAATATAAAGGTATTCATCCGGGAATGGTGCTGGAGCGTGAGCTTAAAAAAAGAAAGCTCAAAAAAGGACCGTTTGCGCTGTTGTTACAGGAATACCCCCAAACTTTGAACGATATTACCAAAGGCCGGCGTGGTTTTACCCCTGCATTATCGCTAAAGGTTGACAAGGCCCTGGGGATGGAAGAAGGCACTATGCTTTTGCTGCAAACTTATTACGAAATTAAAAAAGAACAGCAAAAGGCAAATTTTGTGGTGCATCCCGTCATCAATATTTGTAGTAAACCAAGATTGAATATTCAATAATTCAACTTTTTTGTATTCTTCAGCGAAATATTTTACGTTTAATCTTTCCTTCAAAAAGGAATAAAACCCTTCCTTATCCTTCGATTCGAGAATTGTAGATAAGTTAGCCAGTGGTAAATTAGCAGAAATCCCAAATTTCTTTGATAATTCATCCCCCAACTCATTGCCAACAGGTAAGCGTACGTTTTGAAAATTAAACGAGTTGTATGAAAAACCTGACCCGGTAAAAATGTTAATTCCTTCGTTACAAGCTTTCAAAAATAAGTTTTCGACCTCTATCCTCATATTTGCATAATTTCAATAAAGATATATTTAAATAAG
>JBIOHE010000059.1:0-16615 GCA_044448725.1 Sphingobacteriales bacterium
AATGTGTACATAGCAGATGATCAAGAACATCGCGACGATTAGCAGCAATGGCAAGATGAAGAGGAGCGTCGGCATCTTTGAATATAAATATTCCTGCAACGAGACTCGCTGGTAGAAGTGAGAGATCAAATTGACCGGTGGTGGAGTGTGCAATGTATGACGTACATTCAGATTTTAAAAACGGCGCGTTGTTTACCATTCCGTACCGAAGAAGGTATGGAAACAGCCTACCAAAATTTAAAAAAACGCGAAATTGACGCCATTGTGGTGATTGGCGGCGACGGTACCTTTACCGGTGCTCTTCGTTTTTCACAAAAACACCCTGATATTGCCGTGATGGGCGTACCTGGCACCATAGATAATGATCTTTACGGTTCAACCTATACGCTTGGTTTTGATACGGCCACAAATACTGTTATTGAAGCAATTGATAAAATCCGTGATACTGCCGATGCGCACGACCGTTTATTTTTTGTTGAAGTAATGGGCCGTGATTCGGGCGCTATTGCATTGCGGGCCGGCATCTCATGCGGGGCCGAAGCAATTTTGTTGCCCGAAAAAGCAACCGCCATCGATGATCTTATCGAAAATCTGAAAAATGGCCAGCACAATAAAAAATCATCCAGTATAGTAATTGTTGCCGAGGGCGATAAAAATGGCGGGGCTTATGATATTGCAAAAAAGGTGCAGAAAGAAGTAAAGTTTTACGATGTAAAAGTTACTATATTAGGTCACCTGCAGCGGGGCGGCAGTCCATCGGCGTTTGACCGGATATTGGGGAGCCGTTTAGGTTTTGCAGCGGTAAATGCCCTGATAAAAGGCAACTCGCAGATGATGGTAGGCCTGCAGGCCAATCTGATTAAATTAACTACCCTTGATGAAGCGCTAACTCAACACCAATTTAAACTGGAAGAAGACCTGATGGAGATGGCCGACATACTTTCAATCTAAATAAATGATCGCAGTTGTATATAGCGGATCAAACAATGCCGAATGGAGACTGGCTGAAAAAGACAGGATAATAGCGACATTTAAAACCGGCGGTATAAATCCCTATTTTGATGACGAAAAACGGATCATCCAGTTGCTCAGCAAGAACATTAACCTGATACATCATGCCGAAGAAATAAAAAGAATTTATTTTTTCGGAGCAGGCGCTTCGTCACCGGAACTTAAAGCTGTAGTATATAATGCTTTATCCGCCTTTTTTAAAAACGGCAAAGTTACCGTTGGTCACGATATTGACGCCGCAGCTATTGCCTGCTGCAAAAACTCGCCGGGGATAGTGTGTATCTGCGACAGCGGCTCAAATGCGGCATGGTACAATGGTAAAAAAGTAAGTCCCAATAATTATGGACTTGGCTATATACTGGCCGACGAAGGCTCGGGGAACTGGCTTGGGAGGCAACTGATAAAAGGGTTTATGAGCCAAACGCTTCCTGAAAATATCCTTAAAAAGTTTGTACAGCGGTATGACCTTGACCGGAAAACAGTTTTAGAGAAAGTTTACCGGCAAAAGCACCCTGCGCTGTTTTTGAGTTCATTCACAGAGTTTTTTGTAGATAATGTTGAAGATAATTACATAAGTGACAGCATAAAAAATGGTTTCCGGATAATGGTAAACACTTATTTATTACCCTTGCATGATGAACATCCCGATGCTTTTTTGTATTTTGCGGGCTCCGTTGCAGCAAGCTTTCAAAACCATTTGTATGAGGCTGCTGCCGATGCAAAACTTAAAATTGCGAGTATCATAAAAGAACCTATAAATAATTTATTAACATACTATTCAAGCAAAAATTAAAAAAATCATGAAAATAGGAATTAACGGTTTCGGCCGTATTGGCCGCCTGGCATTCAGGGCTGCAATTGAAAGACCCGACATTGAAGTTGTTGGTATTAATGACCTTGTAGAGCCTGATTATATGGCTTACATGCTAAAATACGATTCAACTCACGGACCTTTCAAAGGCACTATTGCTGTTGAGGGCGGTCACCTGGTGGTAAACGGTAAAACTATCCGTGTAACTGCCGAAAGAGACCCCGCTAACTTAAAATGGAATGAGGTTGGCGCAGAAGTAATTATCGAATCAACCGGTTTGTTTTTAACAAAAGAAACCGCCCAAAAACATATCGATGCAGGCGCTAAAAAAGTAGTGATGAGTGCACCGGCTAAAGATGATACCCCTACTTTCGTAATGGGTGTTAATCACAAAAACCTTACTGCTGATCAAACCATTGTTTCAAATGCATCATGTACAACCAATTGCCTTGCTCCTATCGCAAAGGTATTGAACGATAACTTTGGAATTGAAGAAGGCTTAATGAGCACCATACACGCGGTTACAGCAACACAAAAAACTGTTGACAGCCCGTCGGCTAAAGACTGGAGAGGCGGACGCGGCGCTTACCAGAATATTATTCCTTCATCAACCGGCGCTGCCAAAGCAGTTACCCTGGTTATCCCTGAACTTAAAGGTAAATTAACCGGTATGTCTTTCCGCGTACCTGTTCCCGATGTTTCTGTTGTTGACTTAACCGTACGCCTTAGCAAACCCGCTTCGTATGACGCTATTAAGAAAGCAATGAAAGATGCTTCAGAAGGCGAACTGAAAGGTATATTAGGATACACCGAAGATGACGTAGTATCTGAAGATTTTAAAGGCGATGCACGTACATCAATATTTGATGCAAAAGCAGGCATAGCCCTTAATGACAACTTTGTTAAAGTAGTATCATGGTATGATAATGAGTGGGGATACTCCAACAAACTGATCGACCTGATACAGGAATTAGGAAAAGTTTAATTTAAATTTAACTCCAAATATTAGAAAGCCCTCCGTTAAACGAGGGCTTTTTTTGTGTTGCGATTTTTTCATCAACCATATTTTAAAAACTATCGGGCTTTTTTTCGGCAAAGAAAAAAAAATAAAATTATACCCGGTTCTTTTGAAAGATAATAAGTTATTATTTACCTTTAATACGTAATTCAATATCTCATCCGCCTTTTACAAATTAGTTTTTTGTTAAATATGGAATTATCACAGTTTTCTAATACTCACTTACAAAGCAACCTTTTATCATTAAACTCAATAACTTAAATTTTTTTATGGAAACAAAACCAACAACTAAGTACTTCGCCGAGTTGCTCGGCACTTTCGTCCTGGTATTTATGGGTACCGGGAGCGCAGTAATTGCCGGCGGGCACATCGGCTTCGCGGGTATTGCCTTCACTTTCGGTCTTGCTGTTTTGGTGATGGTGTATGCCATCGGGCCAATTTCAGGCTGCCACATTAACCCCGCCATCACTATTGCCATGCTGGTAGCAGGAAAGATCAGCGTAAAAGACTCCATTGGGTACATTATTGCCCAAATAATCGGGGCAATCCTGGCATCGGCTCTGCTGCTGGTAATTGTCAAAGGATTACCAGGTTACGACATCGCGGTTAACGGCCTCGGCCAGGATGGGTACGGCATCCATTCGCCCGATAAATACAGCCTGCAATCAGGGTTAATAGCAGAAATCGTGCTGACCTTTATTTTCCTTATCGTGATATTCGGCGCTACCGCAAAAAACGCTGCACCCGGCTTTGCAGGTGTTGCAATTGGTATTGCCCTGGTGATCATCCATTTGGTTGGCATACCTGTAACAGGCGTATCAGTTAACCCTGCACGCAGTATAGGGCCGGCATTAATGGTTGGCGGCGATGCCCTTGCACAGTTGTGGCTCTTTATTGTGGCGCCAATTGCCGGCGGCATACTTGCAGCCATCGTATGGAAAATGTTTGGAAGAGAATAAAATAAACAAGGATAATTGAAGTAGCTGAAATAAAAAAAGCGAAAGCTAAAAGCCCAAAGCAGAAAACAAAAAAACTTTTCGCTTTGGGCTTTCTGCTTTTAGCTGATTTCACATCAGCTCTTTATCCTTTTTCTCGTGATATGTTTTGTAAGCAAGGTAGTAAAAGAACAGGCACATAATCAAATTCAATACAATTCCGGTGAAGTTAAGCACGGGGTATTCTGTAACGATTTGAAAGATGATCAGAATCAACGCAAGCGTTCCCGCGATGAGATATAAGATCAAAAATTTTGGGTTCATGTCATAGGATTTTTTTACCGGGCATTACAATTCCGCAATGTTTTATTAATGGCAATAATGATTATCCCAAATATAGGCAATTGCTATTGTCTTTGCACTGAAAACAATTGCAATTAATAATTCGAAACCCCGCAATGCTGGCAATTTTCCAGAAAAGGTTAAGCACCTGATTTAATGAAAAATACAATTATTTGCGACCGGAGCAGTATTCCAAAGATGCTAAAACCGCTGTCAGCGCTCCATAAGAGAGGGATACGATAATTTAAAAAAGGATTGAAAAACAGTGATACGATTTGGCAGGGCATTAAACTTAAAGCGATTGTCAGCGTAACCTTGTGACTACAAAAGTTCATAAAGCATCCGCTTACAAACTTTGCTTCGATTACAAAAGTAAATTAGCCTTGCCTTCTCACTTCACTTTCAACAGGGTAAGTTTTGTATGCCAGAAAGAAAACTACAAGATCAGGGATTGTGATCAGTAATACAAAGCCAGGATTAAGCCCGTCGGCACCGTATGCAGCAAAGGTCACAATTAAATGGAATAACAAATATGCCAGTCCGGTAAAGCCCAGAAGCAAATAAATAGAACGATATTTAGGATTCATAACTCAACGCTGACTGTTTTATAAAGCCAACGGTTCTTTTACGTTGCCACAATAAAAAAGTTATATTAAAATTATGATCCCAAATAAATCGTTAAATCCCTTATTTTTTCAATTCATATTTTGGCGGTACAACTTTAACCCGCTTAAATATAGTTGCTCCCAAAGGCGGAATTGTTACTTTAATGGAATTCTCCCGTCCATGCCAGTTCACTGTTTCCGTACTGACAGGCGCTGTATTTTCAAGCCCGCTCCCCCAGAATTTGACTGCATCCGAGTTAAATATTTCGACCCAGTTTCCTTTTTTATGAACCCCTACCCTGAAATTATAGTGAGGCATAGGCGTCATGTTTAAAATAACCACAAGTTCGTTTGCTTCATCATGCCCCTTGCGGTTATAAATAAGTATCGAATCGTTTGAATTTCCTCCGTCAACCCATTCAAAACCTTCGCCCTCAAAGGCCTTTTCATACAATGCAGGTTCGTCTTTATAAAGCTGGTTCAAAGCTTTTACCACTTCTTTTATGCCCTGATGGTTTGGATATTCGAGCACATGCCAGTCTAACGAGTGTTGAAAATTCCACTCATTTCCCTGACCAAATTCAGCGCCCATAAAAAGTAGTTTTGTACCGGGATGGGTAAACATATAACTGTACAGCAACCGTAAATTGGCAAACTGCTGCCACTCGTCACCCGGCATTTTACGCAGCATTGAACCTTTTCCATAAACAACCTCATCATGCGAAAAAGGGAGCATGAAATTTTCAGTGAAAGCATAGATCAAACTAAAAGTGATCTGGTTATGATGGTACTTACGGTATAAAGGATCGGTTGAGAAATACTTTATAGAATCATGCATCCAGCCCATCATCCATTTCATACCAAAACCAAGTCCGCCTGTATAAACCGGACGGCTTACCCCTGTAAATGAAGTAGATTCTTCAGCGATAGTTTGTGTATCAGGGAAATGGCTGTAAACGGCTTCATTAAATTCTTTTAAAAACGAAATGGCTTCCAGGTTTTCATTGCCACCATAAACGTTGGTTTCCCATTCACCATGGTTACGGGAATAATCAAGGTATAACATTGAAGCTACCGCATCAACACGCAAACCATCAACATGGTACCTGTCGAGCCAAAACAGGGCGTTGCTTATTAAAAAGGCACGTACCTCGTTGCGCCCGTAATTAAATATGTACGATTTCCAGTCGGGATGAAAGCCCTTACGGGGATCAGCATGCTCAAAAAGGTGCGAACCATCAAATTTATATAAGCCATGGGCATCGCCGGGGAAATGCGAAGGCACCCAATCCAATATAACGCCTATACCGGCCTCATGCAGCTGTTCTATAAGTGACATCAACTGCTGTGGCGTACCGTACCTGCTTGATGCAGCATAAAACCCGGTGATCTGGTATCCCCAGCTCGGATAAAACGGATGTTCCATTATAGGCATAAACTCTACATGGGTAAAGCCCATTTCCTTTATGTAAGGGACAAGTTTATCAGCCAGCTGTGTATAGGTTAAAAACTCGTCGGGGCTCTCCACACTCCGGGCCCATGAGCCGATATGCATCTCGTAAACCGAATATGGACGACTTAAAGCATTATGTCCATAGCGGCTTGCCATCCAGTCGCCATCTTTCCACTCGTAAAAAGTATCGGCTACTATTGATGCAGTATGCGGGGCAACTTCCCAGCGCAGGGCAAAAGGATCGGCTTTTTCAAGGTCTTCGCCGGTTGTGGAATTTATAAAATATTTATAAGTTTCCCCATTGCCAACATTCGGGATAAATCCTTCCCAGATACCTGAACCATCCCAACGAACATATAATGGGTGCGAACTGCGGTTCCAGCCATTAAAATTCGCAATAACCGACACATAATGGGCGTTTGGAGCCCAAACAGCAAAATAGGTCCCAACTACCCCGTTAAATTCAATGACATGCGAGCCTAATTTTTCATATAGCTTATAATGCTTTCCTGATTTGAATAAAGAAATGTCAAAATCAGTAAAACGACTGTAAACTTCAACGTTCTTTAACAGACCACCGGAAGCGACCTCATTATTTGCGGACACTTTTTTTTCTTTTACCGTTGAAGCTGCGACCTTTTTTACTGCTTTTTCCGCAGCAACCGGTTTCTTAACCACAGATTTAACCTTTTTTTCACCGGCAGCTTTGCCTTGTGTTTCGTTGCCGGTATCAATTTTGCTTTTTGCCATATATTTGTGCCTGCAGGCCCTTTTAAGTGTTAAATTTTTCTATTTCAAACAATACTTGCTGTTTACCCTTTAAAGGTATCCTTATCCAATCACGTCGTCAATTAAGTTCATATACCGATTTTTCGGGCAGGTGTAACTGCAATATTAGTAAAACAATGTGCTTATTCAGCAGGTTGTTAAGGTATTTTTGTATAAATTCAACATTTAACGTATCGCCAACATTCTTTTTACATAGAAACGCCCGGCGTCAATTTCAGGCGTTACATGTTCAACAATAACTCTACGCGGGCCTTGTTCTGTCATTCGGTCGGGAAAAATTACAACTTCGGTTTATAATTGTTAATAAATAAAATCAAGACACAAGAGTCAAGACAAAATTCAGAGCCATCCCTGGCTCTTGATTCTTGATTCTTGATTCTTGTATCTTGGTTCTTGATTCTTGTATCTTGTATCTTGTATCTTGTATCTTGATTCCTGGTTCTTAATTCCTGGTTCTTCTCTTTATGCGCTAACTTATCACCAATTGGGTAAAATTCTTTCTCAGCTTTAAATTAACGGTTTTATCCTTATTAACAACAAAATCTGTTACCACCTTATTATCAGCTATGATACGGGTCGGCTTAAAAGGCAAACCGATAATGTTAAACTCATAATTTTCATAGCGCGGTGTATATAAGCCTTCCATACTTTGCTGAATGGTAAACTTGTTGCTCCTGCCATGCACCACAAATTTCTTTTCGAGATAAATATCCTGTTCATACGCAAACGTTTCACCGTAGTCCTCAAAAAGGAATGAATTTACTTCATAATCGCTGAAGTAAACATTCAGCTTCACTTCTTCTATCTCCTTCTCCCCTACATATTGCATTACAGGGTACTCGGGGATCACTGATCCTGCCTTAATAAACAAAGGCATGGTATCAAGCGGCGTAGGGACGGTAATCTCCTTGCCTCCTTCTATCAGTTCATTGGTCCAGTAATTAAACCACATTCCTTTTGGCAGGTAAACAATCCTTGAAGTTTGGCCGGGGCCAAGCACAGGGCAAATCAATATTTTATCGCCGTAGGTAAACTCGTCCTGCCGGAAGTGGTTTTTCAGTTCATCCTGTTCCTGCATTACCACCGGCCTTAGTATCGGAAAACCATACCTGTGATGTTCCCAGAATATAGAATACAAATAAGGCAATAAACGGTAACGAAGCTCAATAAATTTGCGATTGATGGATGTAAATGGCTCACCAAAGCTCCAGGGCTCCCGCTCTTTTGTATCGCCCGCGGAATGCGCCCGCATAAATGGTGAAAATGTGCCCATCTGTATCCAGCGGGTAAACAATTCACCGTCAGGCTCGCCGCTGAAACCGCCTATATCCGTACCACAAAAAGAGATACCCGATACAGATAAACGCTGACATTGTATGTTGCCCAGTTTCAGATGTTCCCATGACGCTACGTTATCCCCGGTCCAAACAGATGAAAAACGCTGAACGCCGGAGTATCCCGCTCTTGTTATGGTAAACGGGCGTTTATTCTTCATTGTTTTACGCAAGCCTTCGTAAGTGGCGCGAACCATTTGCATACCGTATATATTATGTGCTTTACGGTGCGATCCGCGATGCCCGTCGTACTGGTGGCGCACATCATCAGGGAAAGTACCGGCTCCAAACACGGCGGGCTCATTCATGTCATTCCAAACGCCTGCTACACCTAATTGTACCAGTTCGTCAAACAAACCTGCCCACCATTCGCGAACTTCGGGGTTGGTAAAATCAGGAAACTGGCAACGGCCCGGCCAAACGTGGCCCTCCATAAAATAATCATCGCTGCGGCGACAGAAATACCTGTTCTTTTTACCTTCCTTAAAAACCGAATAATTATCATCCACCCTTATCCCGGGGTCGATAATTACAACCGTTTTAAAACCATCGGCGGCTAACTCCTTTATCATCCTTTTGGGATCAGGGAAATATTTCCTGTTCCAGGTGAAGCAGCGGTAGCCATCCATATAATCAATATCAAGGTAAATCCCATCGCATGGGATCTTATTTTCACGAAAGCCGTTAGTTATCTTTTTTACTTTCGACTCGGGGTAATAGCTCCAGCGGCATTGGTGGTATCCGAGCGCCCAAAGCGGCGGCATGGGGTGCGTGCCGGTTAAAAGGTGGTAGCTTTTTACCACATCCATCATGTGCGGGCCGTGGATATAGTAATATTGCAGTTCGCCTCCGTCGGCCCAAAAACTTGTTTTGGTAGGATCTTCGGCGCCAAAATCAAAATGGGCTTTAAAAGTATTGTCAAAGAAAATACCATGCGCTATCCCCTCATTCAGGCTGATATAAAACGGGATGCTGCGGTAAAGCGGGTCCTGGTTCCATGAAAACGAATAAGCGTCGGTGTTCCAGTTTTTTAAACGTTTGCCACGCAGATTGAACTCAGTAGGCTTATCCCCAAGACCGAAAAAGCTTTCGTGGGGGGCGCATGTTTTTGTACAAAAAACATAATAACCACCAAATTTCACATTTTCTTCCCAATGCATTTGTACGGCATCCGCACTGGTGATATGGTCCTGATTATCAGAAAATGATATAAAGAAATCTTTTTTACGGATATGACAGTTTACAATAGCTGTTGAAACCCGAAATTCGTCTTCGTCTTCGGTTAAAGCAAAAAATACAACTTTTTGCTCTAATTTGGGTACTGCGTAAGAGAATTCATCTAAAAATACACTATGAGGCGCTAACCTGACGCGGATTATTTCATCTGTAACAACAACTACCTCAACTTTGGCGTCCCCATCAGAAAAATAGAATTTGTTTCCCTCCTGCACGGCATGATTAGGCACCCCGAGATATTTTTTAATAATCGGTTTTATCCCGTCCGCCGGGTTATTAAGGTGGTGAAACTCTTCTTCTTCTTCCTCAGTCATCCTGTTGGCAACCAGTTCCTGGTTAAGTATATTTTCTTCCATTAAAATTATTAGTCAAACCTCAAATATGCACATTGTGTATCGTTAACGCAATATACAATATTCCGGTTTATAATAAAATCATTATTGCGCCGGATGTAACTGTTTATTTTACAATTTTAAATCAGGGCGCCTGTATCAGAGGTGTTTCTATTATTTGAATTTTTTTTCCATCCTGAACAAATAAAACGGAGATAGCAGCCAAAAACATAAATATACCTGCCATAACAAGCCCGTAAATAGCATGGTAGTGAAAAACATAGGGCACCAGGAATTTTCCGCTTACCCCGCTCACAATTTGAGGTATAGTAATAAAAAGGTTAAATATCCCCATATATACACCTATTTTCTTTGCAGGAATAGCGCTTGATAAAATCGCATAAGGCATCGCCAGGATGCTACCCCACGCCAAACCGATACCCACCATTGATAAAATAAGCAAATAATCATTTTGAATAAAAAGTATGGACACCAATCCTAATCCCCCCATAGCCAATGAAAACGCGTGCGTTTTTTTCCGGCTGCTTTTACGCACGATCCGGGGAAGTAACAGGGCATAAATAGCAGATACAACGTTATAAACACCAAAAAGAACCCCCACCCAATTTCCGGCGTTATTGTAAGTTACTGATGAAGTATCCCCGGCTTTAATATGATAAATATGGTCGGCAATTGCAGGGGTTGTATATACCCACATGGAAAAAAGCGCAAACCACGAAAAAAACTGGACGATTCCCAACTGCCACATTGTTTTTGGCATACTGAATAAATCGGTAAATATCTCAACAAAACCATTCTGCTTAGTTTTCGGCTCAACTTCCTGCTCATGAAATTTCGCATATTCTTCCGGCGAATATTCTTTTGTTTTGATAACTGTCCATAAAATACTGGCAATCAAAACAAATCCACCCACGTAAAATGAAAATAAAAGGTTATTCGGCACGTGCCCGGGTGCAGCGGTTTTGGCAATACCCAGCCAATTGGCAAACACATAAGGCAGCCATGAACCAATTACAGCGCCAACACCTATAAGACATGTTTGCATGGAAAAGCCGTCATTATGCTGGCTATCAGGTAAATTGTCAGCCACCAGCGCCCTGAACGGCTCCATGGCCACATTAAACGATGCGTCCATGATCATCAGCATACCCGCTCCCACTATTATCGGCGGTATTATCGCCGCAAGCATAGACGAATTCGGCATAAAAAACAAGGCAAATCCGGATAATATGGCCCCTGTTAAAAAATAGGGCCGCCGACGGCCAAGCCTGGTCCAGGTACGGTCGCTATAGTGCCCGATGATCGGCTGGATGATCATCCCGGTTATAGGAGCTGCCAGCCAAAACAAGGACAAATTACTTACGTCAGCACCAAATGTTTGCAATATCCGGCTGGCATTTCCTGTTTGCAGGGCAAAACCAAACTGGATGCCTAAAAAGCCGAAACTCATGTTGAATATCTGCCAAAAACTCATTCTTGGTTTTTGAATGATCCTGCGTGTTGCCATAATTTATATTGGGTTCAATAGTTTAATAATTGGTCTTTTTTGTCTGAACTCGAATTTATCGAATTAACGAATTGCCTGAATTTAAAGAAAGTATGAATTCTTTAATTCCAAAAATTCGATAAATTCGAGTTCAGACAACTAAAAGCTAAGCAACATACCGCCGGAAGCAGGCAACGTTAAATCAACTCCTTCTTTTATATTACCTGTATTATATTTATTCCCGCTCAGCAAATCTGTAAATGCCGCTTTTCCGCTTAAATTCAAATACTTTAATAAATCATCCGGCAGTTTTACCTGAATATTGCGTTCGCTGCGGTTAAAATTGGTTACCACTAATATACGTTGTTTAGCGGTATAACGAAGGAAGATATATAAATGCTGGTCAAATCCCGGCTGATGCTCGTTGGCCATCATCAATTCCCAGAATTTACCCGAGCTTAAAGCCTCATTATTATGCACGGCATTTAGTAGTGTACTATAAAAGCCGCGCAGTTTTTTTTGATCATCAGATAATTGCCCGCCATCGAACTTCCCGTTATTCATCCATTTCTGGTGCTCGGGCATGCCCCAGTAATCAAATATAGAGGTGCGCCCGTCATCACCACTGAAACCTTCGTTACCTTTGGCCGGTTCACCTACTTCCTGTCCGCTGCAAACCATCACCGGGCCAGTTGACAAGGTTGTCGTTACGATCATCCCCGGTATCGCAAGCCAGGGGTTACCGGCAAAAAAAGAAGAAGCAATGCGCTGCTCATCATGGTTTTCCATGAAGCGCAGCATGTGTTCATCTATCCCGGTGGTATCCTGGCTCCATACCCGGTTAATATCCCAGGTGCTCGAATTTGGGTCGTTACAGGTGAGGTGTCTTACCGCATCATACAAACCCACCTTATCATACAGGTAATCAAATTTGCCGACATGAATGTATTTGCTGTAAAGGCCTGCATTATAAGCTTCACCAATAAATATAACATTGGAATATTCAGCTTTTAATTTGGGAATTACCCATCCCCAAAACTCAAAGGGCACCATTTCAACCATGTCACAACGGAAGCCATCTACCCCTTTTGCACTCCAGTAATGTAAAATATCAAATATCTTGTTCCAAAGCGGGGGAACCGGGTCAAAATGCGTACTGCGCCCGTTTTGATAATCAACGCCATAATTAAGTTTCATGGTTTCAAACCAGTCGTTGATGGAAGGTGTCGCGCTGAAAACATCGTTACCAGTGGCTTTTGCGGGATTTTCATCAAATTTTCCGTCTTTAAGCGGACTTTTAAATTCATCGCCGCCCGGATTGTAACCCCTCGGGACCACAAATGCCTGTCCCGGCACATAATAAAAATCATTTTTGGGGTCAAAGGCTTTTGATTTATCATCATCCTGACCAAAGTCACGAACGCTTGCCGGCTTTACATCTGATGCATAAGTACGGGCAACGTGGTTTGGCACAAGGTCCATAATCACCTTCAGTCCGTTGTCATGGGTGCGTTTTATAAGCGCCTCATATTCCGCCATCCGGTTTTTTACGTCAACAGCCAGGTCGGGGTCAACATCATAATAATCCTTTATAGCATAAGGCGAACCGGCGCGGCCCTTAACGATGTCAGGATCATCTGCTTTTATACCAAATGCAGAGTAATCCGTCATGGTTGCATGTTCGATGATCCCGGTGAACCATACGTGGGTAAAACCCATTTTTTTTATTTCATGCAGCGCCTTATCGCTGATATCATTAAACTTTCCGGAACCATTTTCTTCGATGGAGCCGTAATATTTATTTAAAGTTTTTTTATTGCCGAAATACCGGGGCAACAACTGATAGACAATAAGTTTATGATTTGGTGGCGTTTGTTCCATCTTTTTGCTTTGCTGTGAATATTCCCGGGAATATGAATTAACCGGCATTATCCCGATAGCTACCGGGAGCAGGATAAAACATAAAATAACGAAGATTTTCCCATTAAACATTTTGTGATTTTATTCAGGCCTCAACAAGCAATTCATCGTTCGCTTTTACTAACTGTTCTTTATCGTAAACCAGTACTGTGATTTCTTTCCCCGACAAATTTTTTATCTGCACACCTTCCTTACTTACTTTAATGTTGAGCAGTGTACCCCTGAACCCGATCTGGAAAGAGAAGGAGCGCCACTTGCCAGGCAGGAAGGGCTGGAATGAAAGTTTGCCGTCGCGCACACGCATCCCCCCAAAACCTTCGATCACCGACATCCATGTACCTGCCATCGATGTAATATGACAGCCGTCTTCGGTATCGTTATTATAATCATCCAGATCAAGCCGCGATGTACGGAGATAAAATTCATAAGCACGCGCCTCATCACCCAATTTCGCAGCCAAAATAGCGTGTACACATGGCGACAAGGACGACTCATGTACCGTGCGGGCCTCATAAAAATCAAAATTACGGCGGATCGTATCTATATCGTACTGGTCCTCAAAAAAGTAAATGCCCTGCAAAACGTCAGCCTGTTTTATAAAGCATGAGCGCAGGATCCTGTCCCAACTCCATTTTTGGTTGATGGGGCGCTCGCTTGCCGGCAAATCCTTAACCAGTATCTGTTCCTTGTCGAGGTAACCGTCCTGCTGTAAAAATACCTGGAAGCCCGGATCATAAGGATAGTACATTTTTTCGACAATGTCCTTAAACTTAGCAATCTCCGTAGCTTCATCAAAGCTTATTTTGCTTATCAGCACAGCATATTTTTCCGGGTCGGCGGCTTTTACTTTTCCGGCAACCTCTATAGTATATTGCATACACCAGGTTGCCAGTTTATTGGTGTACCAGTTATTATTTATATTATTTTCGTACTCGTTTGGCCCGGTAACGCCCAGCATTACGTATTGCTGCCTTGCATTTGACCAGTTAACACGCTGCGCCCAAAAACGCGCAATGGCAATCAGCACTTCCAGTCCATAATCAGCGAGGTATGCCTCATCACCGGTATATCTTAAATAATTAAAGATAGCATAAGCAATGGCCCCGTTGCGGTGGATCTCTTCAAACGTTATCTCCCATTCATTGTGGCATTCCGTGCCGTCCATGGTAACCATGGGATATAATGCCGCCCCGTCCTTAAAACCAAGCAATTTGGCGTTCTCTATTGCTTTGCCTAATTGTTTATAACGGTATAACAGCAGATTACGGGTTACTTTTTGATCTGCGGTAGAAAGGTAGAAAGGCACACAATAAGCCTCCGTATCCCAATAGGTAGAACCGCCGTATTTTTCGCCGGTGAAGCCTTTTGGGCCTATGTTTAAACGGTCATCTTCCCCTGTATAGGTTTGGTTAAGCTGAAAAATATTAAAACGGATGGCCTGCTGTGCAGCATCATCCCCTTCGATAATTATATCATTATGTTCCCATTTTTCAGCCCAGGCTTTGGCTTGCTCAGCAAGCATAGTTTCAAAACCCTTTTTGCTGATACGGGATAAGGTTGATTTTAAATTGACAGTAAGTTGATCAGCGTTGTAGTTTTGCGAGGACAGGTTTGCCGCATATTTAATAATGGTGATGCTTTGTCCCTGGTTTACCTGTAACTCAACCTTAGCGGCGATATATTTTTCTTTTTCAATCGGCTGCGTTATTGGGCTGATAGTTTTTCCATCCTGCAAAATGCTGAACTGCATACCGGTTGCAACCTCGAACCCGGTTTTTTTTGTTCGCAATTGTACGTAACCGCCATTGGCCCAGGTTTCCTTTTTTACTTCGTCCCAAAACTTTTCATCATAGTTTGAATCCTTATTGGCTATATCGCCATCAATAAATGGTGTGATGGTTAAAGTTCCGTCAAAGTTTAAGGGTGTAATGGTATATTTAATTGCGCCGGTTTCGTCATCAGCCATACTGCAAAAACGAACTGACTGAACTTCTACCAATTTTCCGTTATCCGTTTTTGCTGTGAAATTTCTTTGCAGATAACCCTCTTTCATATTCAGCTCCCGCCTGAAACTAATCACTTCGCATTTAGCAAGGTCCAGTTGCTCACCGTCGATCAATATATCAATCCCAATCCAGTTTGCGGCGTTAAGCACTTTGGCAAAATATTCGGGATAACCATTTTTCCACCATCCAACACGTGTTTTGTCAGGGTAATAAACCCCTGCAATATAATTGCCCTGCAGCGTATCGCCACTGTAAGCTTCCTCAAAGTTGGCGCGCTGGCCCATACGGCCATTTCCGAGGCTGAATATGCTCTCGGATATTTTGTTGTATTGCGGATTAAAGCCTTGTTCTATAATCTTCCACTCGTCAACTTCAATGTAGTCCTTCATTCTTTACAGTAATAATTTCTTCTATATAATTCCTTTGGCCTCACCCTGCCCTCTCCAAAGGAGAGGGTTCTAAATCGCTGTTTCTTAAAGTCCTCTCCCCTGCCTGCCGGCAGGCAGGTTTGGAGAGGATTTAGGTGAAGCTTATAATGTACTTAACTTTTCTAAACTCATTTCATTCAAACCGCTCACTACCAAATCAGCTTTCTTAAGCACCGCAGGTGAGCCGATGCCTACTGCTTTCATACCGCCACTAATGGCAGCTTCAACGCCGGCTATGGCATCTTCAAATACTACACATTCAGCAGGAGCAACGTGTAAAGCTTCGGCGCCTTTTAAAAACACTTCGGGATCGGGCTTGGGTTTACTTACTTTGTTGCCGTCAATTACTGCGTCAAACAAATCCACCATATTAATTTTTTCCAATATGGTCATTGAGTTTTTGCTTGCTGAACCTAAAGCGGTTTTCAGCCCGGCTGCCCTGCATGTTTCCAAAAACTCTTTTGCTCCGGGCAATATCTCATCAGGGGTCATGTGGCTGATCATTTCTACATACCACCTGTTTTTTTTAGTTGCGAGTTCTTCCTGTTCGGCAGGGGTTTTGGTCACCCCGCCCCATTGTAATATCAGTTCCAGTGAGCGCACACGACTCACCCCCTTCAATTTCTCGTTATCTTCTTCCGAAATATCAAATCCTAATTCGTTTGCTAAACGTTTCCAGGCTTTATAGTGATAGACCGCTGTATCAACAATGACACCATCAAGGTCAAAAATACAGGCTTTAATAATACTCATTCTTTATAGCGCAAATTTAATTAATTAGAGATTAGTTGGTTACGATAGGGCAAGCTGCGTTCACTTTTGCCAAATTCCTAAATATTCACCTTAAAAAAACCTCATTCCCATTTATATAACCCCAAAAATCACTTC
>JBIOHE010000060.1:0-16550 GCA_044448725.1 Sphingobacteriales bacterium
AACTAATGAACCAGTGAACTAATGAACCAAAATAACTACCTTTACCCCATAAATAATATGAAATTTATATATCAAACATGGTGGAAAGTATTGGCGGTATTGCTGCTTCTTTACACTTTAATTGCAGGGTTCCTGTTAGGCGTGCCGCGCCTCCCCATTTTACATGAAACTATCCGGAATGTTTATTTCCACGTGCCGATGTGGATGGCGATGTTTGCTGTTTTTACCATTTCAGTAATTTACAGTATTAAATATTTGAATACCGGCAAGGAGAAATATGACCTGATTGCCGTTGAATGTGTTAATACAGGTACGTTTTTTTATGTGCTTGGTTTAATTACAGGTATGATGTGGGCCAAATACACATGGGGCGAGTATTGGAGCAACGATCCTAAGCAAAACAGCGCTGCCATTGCATTTTTACTGTATTGTGCTTATGCCGTATTGAGGAACTCTATTGACGAGGAACAAAAACGGGCCAAAATATCAGCCATATACAATATTTTCGCGTTCCCGATAATGGTTGTTCTGATTATGGTTTTGCCCCGCATGACCGATTCCCTGCATCCCGGCAATGGCGGTAACCCTGCATTCGGTAAGCTGGATATGGATAACCACATGCGGATGGTGTTTTATCCGGCCTGCATAGGCTGGTGTTTTATAGCTTTATGGATCGCAACCCTTCGCTACCGTATCCGCTTAATTGAATATAAAAACAACGAAATAAATTAACATGAGGAAAATATTTGTTTTAGCATTTTTGCTTTTGGGTTATATTACCGCATTTGCTCAGCAAAACGGCGGGGTTGAAATGGCTGATGCTATGCGGAGCTCGGGTAAAATATATGTAGTGATAGCCGTTATCGCGATAATTTTTACCGGTTTGGCTATCTATTTGTTCTCGATTGACCGCAGGTTAAAAAAAATCGAAAAAGAAAAGTAGTTCAAATAATTTATCTATGCTGTTTAAACATAGATTTTAGCCTAAGCTTGCGGGTGTACTTGAGACACTAATCATTATTTATTTGCGATATTGATAAAAAATGTATCAAATTTGCGTCGTTTTTTAACAATTTAATAATTATTCAAAAAAATCTATGGCTACTATTATTTCAGTTGCTGAACAGGACACCCATTTTTTTGGGGATGTATGTAATAATTTTGATTATGCGGCAAAATTCACAAAACATGATGCCGGCTTGCTCGACCAGATAAAATCATGTAACAGCGTTTATCGGTTTCGTTTCCCTATCCGCAGAGGGAATGACTTCGAGGTAATAGATGCATGGCGTGTTGAACACTCGCAGCACCAGTCGCCTACAAAAGGTGGTATCCGCTACAGCGAAATGGTTAATGAGGATGAAGTAATGGCGCTGGCGGCGCTTATGACTTACAAATGTGCTATTGTTAATGTTCCTTTTGGCGGCGCTAAGGGAGGCATAAAGATCAATCCGAAAAATTACAGCCTTCAGGAACTGGAGAATATTACCCGCCGTTATACGGTTGAATTGATCAGAAAAAATTTTATTGGCCCAAGCATTGACGTACCTGCACCCGATTATGGATCGGGCGAGCGTGAAATGAGCTGGATAGCCGATACTTATGCTACAATGAACCCCGGCCAGTTAGATGCCATGGGTTGTGTAACAGGTAAGCCCATTGCCCTGCAGGGGATTGCAGGCCGCCGTGAAGCTACCGGCAGGGGTGTCGCTATCGCCATACGCGAATGCGTTAGTATCGCTGAGGATATGAATAAACTTGGCCTGCCTGCCGGAATTTCCGGCAAAAAAATAATTGTACAGGGCTTAGGTAATGTGGGCTATTATTCGGCTAAATTCCTTTCTGAATTTGGTGCGATTATAGTTGGTTTATGTGAGTATGAAGGCGCAATTTATAACTCCGACGGACTTGATGTGGAAGCTGTATTTCAGCACCGTAAGGCTACCGGGTCGATACTGGGCTATGCGGGATCAAAACAGGAATTTAAACATTCTGCAGAAGGTTTGGAGCAGCCATGCGATATTTTAGTTCCCGCCGCCCTGGAAAACCAGATTACTATCGGCAACATCAGTAATATTAAGGCAAAAATAATTGCCGAAGCTGCCAACGGCCCTACTTCTCCCGAAGCAGAAACCATTTTTTATCAGAATGGAGGCATTATTATCCCCGATATGTATGTAAATGCCGGCGGTGTAACTGTATCGTATTTTGAGTGGCTTAAAAACCTTTCGCATGTGGCTTTTGGCCGTATTAGCCGCCGGTTCGAAGAAAATACCAACCTTAACCTGGTAAATATGGTCGAAGGCATAACAGGCGTGGCTTTAACCCCTATGCAGCGTTCAACTATTGTCCGTGGCGCGTCGGAGCTGGAACTGGTTAATTCAGGTTTGGAAGACACCATGATCCGGTCGTACCACGAGATCAGGGAAACCTTTAAAGCGAACCCTAAAATTGATACCCAGCGTACCGCCGCTTTTGTCGGGGCGATCAATAAAATTGCGGTATCTTACCAGAATTTGGGTGTTTGGCCATGATTTTTGTTGCAATGTTGTAAGGTTGCAATGTTGTAAAGTTCTTTTGATGGCTGAATGCGAAAAGTATTCGGCCATTTTAATTTACCACCCCTTGTAAGGCAACATTCCAACGTTACAACCTTCCAACATTTCAACAATAACAATTCTAAATAACATTAATGATTTGTAATAAACATTATTAACTTTACGTTTTGTATTTTTGCAGTCCTGAATAAAAGCGTAAAAACAACTGATGAAAAAAAGTTCAATATTTGGTCTTATTGTTATTGCGATAGCCATTGCGGTAATAATAAGCACATACTCCAGTTCAAGTACCTACGGTACTTTTAGCGAAGCAAAAAAAACTGCCAGTGAATTACGGGTGGTTGGCCATCTGGATAAGCAAAAAGAGTTGTACTATGATGCCGCCAAGGATGCCAACTATTTCTCGTTTTATGTGAAAGACAAAAAAGGCGGGGAGTGTAAAGTAGTATTCGGAGGTACCAAACCACAGGACTTTGAACGTTCGGAACAAATTGTACTTACCGGGCAAATGGTTGGCAGCGAATTTCATGCATCTCACATCCTGATGAAATGCCCTTCAAAATACACCCAGGATAAAATTGATGTCACCGAGGCCAAAGCAAAACAGGCCACTATATAAATCATTTAATGGATAAAGTTTTTCAGGGCGAACACCTGTTACCGGGCCATCTGGGCCAGATTTTTGTTATTGTTTCTTTCGGGGCGGCCCTGTTATCAGCAATTAGCTATTATTTTGCTACCACAAGCACCAATAAGCTTGATACCTCATGGCTGAAGATGGGGCGCTGGGCTTTTTATATCAACTCAATTTCGATATTGGGTGTTGTTGTTTGCCTGTTTTACATTATCTACAACCATTATTTCGAGTACCATTACGCATGGTCATACACCTCAAAGTCGTTGCCTGTTTATTATCTTGTATCCGGTTTCTGGAACGGGCAGGAGGGTGGCTTTATGTTATGGACATTCTGGCAGGCCGTTTTAGGAAATGTGCTGATCTGGAGGGCAAAATCATGGGAAAAGCCGGTAATGACTGTTGTCGCGTTTTCGCAGGTTTGGCTGGCTTCTATGTTGTTAGGCATTGAGTTTTTTGGCGCCAGGATAGGCAGTTCGCCGTTTTTATTGCTGCGTAATGCTATTGAAGCTCCAATATTTTCAAAACCCGATTATCTTTCTTTCATAAAAGATGGTCAGGGGATGAACCCCCTGCTTCAAAATTACTGGATGGTGATCCATCCTCCAACATTGTTCCTTGGCCTTGCATCGGTAGTAGTGCCATTTGCTTACGCAATAGCCGGCTTATGGCAGAAACGGTATAAAGAGTGGGTAAGCCAGGCTATTCCTTATGCACTTTTCGGAGGGATGATATTAGGCACAGGGGTTATTATGGGTTCATTATGGGCTTATGAATCTTTAAGCTTCGGCGGTTTTTGGGCCTGGGACCCGGTGGAAAACGCCTCCATTTTTCCCTGGCTCACTTTGGTTGGCGGCCTGCATGTTTTAATAGTTTATAAAAATACAGGTCATTCGTACTTTACGGCCACTTTTTTGGTGCTGTTAAGTTTTGTCCTGGTGCTATATACCTCATTCCTTTCGCGAAGCGGCATATTGGGCGAAACATCGGTGCATTCATTTACCGATCTGGGCATGTTCTGGCAACTGGTGTCGTATATACTGGTGTTTTTAGTTATTATGGTTTATTTTTTAGTGGTTCGACGGAAAGAGCTGCCCATAACTAAAAACGACGAGGAAACTTACTCACGCGAGTTCTGGATGTTTGTGGGCGCCATATTTTTAGGTTTATCATGTTTCCACCTTATTCTTGTAACCTCTATCCCGGTTTGGAATGCCATGTTTGGCACCAAAGTGGCCCCTCCGAATGACCTTGTAGGGCATTACAATATTATACAGGCTTCTTTTGCCATGGTGATAACCTTATTAACAGGTTTTACCCAGTTTTTAAAGTACAAAAAAACAGATGTAACCAAGTTTTTCATCACCACATTGCTCTACTTCGCTTTTGCTGTTTTAATTACTGCGCTTGTAGTATATGTAACGGGTTTATACAAACTGCATTTTGTATTTCTGCTGGTAATGCTTGGCTCCATTTACTCATTGTTGGCTAACGGGAAAGTTTTGGCCGATGCCTTAAAAGGTAAGTTTAAACTTGCAGGCTCTGCGGTTGCACATATCGGTTTTGCTTTAATGCTGGTTGGCGCTTTAATTTCAGCAGGGACAAGAGGGGTTGTATCAAAAAATGAAACCGGCAGCCTCAATATAGGTAATTTTGATAAGGCAGCCGGGGACGTGAAAGAGAATATCATGATCTACAAAAACGACCCGGTGAAAATGGGCGGGTATATGGTTACCTATTTAGGCGATTCGGTAGCAGAGCCAAACCATTATTATAAAGTAGATTATAAGAAGTTTGATGCAAAAGGAAATGTGAGTGAAGAGTTTGTATTAAAGCCAAACGTACAAATCAGCGCGCAAATGGGCCTGAGCCCATCGCCGGATACCAAACATTATTTACTGCACGATCTTTATACCCATATCACCGCATTGCCGCAGTCGGCTGCAACGGCAAACTCAACAGGTGCCGACCATGGTGAGGCAAATGATGATAAAAATTATGATCCGCCGGTGGCGCACGAGATTGCGGTAGGCGATACCATCGCGTTTAAGGGTGGTTATATTGTATTAAAATCGTTAAACAAAGAGGCCCATGTGCAAAATATACCGCTTACCGACAATGATGTTGCCATTGGCGCAAAACTTGAAGTGGTGTCCAACGGTAAAACTTACCATGCCGAGCCGGTTTATATGATAAAAGACAAGAGTGTTTTCGATTTTGCCCGCATAGTTGACGATTTGGGATTGAAATTACGCCTGACAAAAATTATACCGGAGAAAAGCAAAGTGGAGATTACCGTTTTTGAGCAACCTCAGAACAAAAGGCCGTGGATTGTTATGCGGGCGCTTGATTTTCCTTATATAAATTTCCTTTGGGCCGGAACGGTAATTATGATCATCGGGTTCCTGTTATCGATATTCAGAAGGAATAAGGAATTGAAGACGGATTAACTCCGCTTCGTAGAAACTAACCAGAAACTTACGAAGTTTAATTCGGAGTTATTTGTTTTTTATCGGCCTCATTGAGGGCTTCGCCGTTTCAAAACTTCGTAAGTTTTTTAACCTTGTAAAATTACTTCCTCAAAAACGCTAAAATCCTCGCATTTACTTTGTCCGATTGCTCAATATGCGGCAAATGAGCGGCATCATCCACCGGGAAGAAATCAACTTTTAAAACACTTCGCACCGAGTCGCTGTACTGAAACGGCACGGTTTGATCCTCTTTACCCCATATCAGCAATACGGGTTTATTTGCCCTGTTAAGGCATGCATTACTTTCCCTACCCTTATAATCGTAGTTATATTCGGTGGAAACAATTGCATCCCTGAAACCTTTGTACTGCATTTGTACCCGGTATTTTTTTACCCAATCCGGGTGGCGTTGTGGGTATTTAAAATCGGTTAGCTGGCCGTTGGCCCGCTCGTCAGCATGTGTGGCTTCATAATATTTGGTATAACATTGCGGTACCGATGGCACGGCGTAAGGGTACATCGGGTCAACCAGTATAACTTTATCAACCAATTCGGGATGCTGACAGGTGAAATTTGTAATCACCGCACCCCCGAAGGAAACACCCGCAATGCTAAACGGGGTTTTTAAATGCAACTGTTTGATGAGATCAAGCAACTGGTTTTGGTAAAGCGTCTGGTTGTAAACAACATCCGGCCGGTCGGAGTACCCGCGTCCATACATATCATACCGCAAAACTTTAAAACCCTGTTTAACCAGGTATTCATAAGTGCCATCCCAGATGTAATAAGGCACGCTGAAGCCATGTACCAATATCACAACCTTCCCGGTATCGGGTCCGCTTAACTCAAAATGCGTGATTCCCTGGCTTAGTTTAATATATTGGCCGGGTGTCCCTTTTCTTTCGCTGTCGGTCAGCTCCTTCTTTTCTTTATTGCCTTTGAAATATAAAACCGAGCAGAAAATAACTGCTGTTACGGCTAAAAATAAGATGGTGGTGAAGATGACTTTAATTATTTTCATGCCCTGAACGCTAAAATGAGACCAAATGGATATATTGACTAAATTTAGCACAAATATTAAGCTTATAATTCAGTATATTTTAATTTATGCGCATCAGTATAATCGGATCAGGTAATGTAGCTACACACCTGGCGGCAGCTTTTAAGAATGCAGGTCACCGTATAGTACAGGTTTACAGCAGAAACATGCAAAATGCCGCATTGCTGGCCTATCACGTCGGTGCGGAAGCGATAGACGATTTTGACCATGTTAACCCTGAAACTGATCTCTTCATTATCTCTGTAAAGGACGATGCGATACCTGCTATAGCTCAAAGTTTGGCAAAATACCAAAAGTTAACCGTGCATACTTCCGGCGCGGTTGAGTTAAGTACTTTATCAGCCATTATCCCAAAATCGGGTGTTTTTTATCCCCTGCAAACCTTAAGCAAAAACAAGGAAGTAGATTTTTTAACCGTGCCGCTTTGCATTGAAGGCGCCGACGATGAAATAACAGCTGAACTTGAGCAACTTGCCCGCACCATCAGCAACCATGTTAATTGCATAAATTCGGAGCAGCGGAAGATATTGCACCTCGCGGCTGTTTTTGCCTGCAATTTTCCCAATTACCTCTATTCGGCGGCTCAGCAACTTCTGGAAAAACACCAAATGGACTTTGCGCTGCTCCGCCCATTGATCCTTGAGACAGCCCAAAAAGTGCAGGATCATTTGCCTGCAAATGTACAAACCGGCCCTGCCATCCGTAATGATAAAAATACTATGGCAGCGCACCTGCAAATGCTGGATAATGAACCCGCCTTAAAGGAAATATATGCGCTGTTAAGTCAGGCTATTATCAAAAACGCTGATTCCGGCGCGGTGGATAAGTAATTTTGTTACTTTTGCTGAAATGGACATTTTTAAAGTTAAGATAAACTTTGAGGCAAAAGGGCTTGGGACAGTTGAATTACCCATAGCCGAAGGTGAGTCGGTATTAGACGTTTGCCTTGAAAACGGGATTGAGCTACAGCACAATTGCGGCGGCGTATGCGGATGCAGTACCTGTCATGTTTATGTAAACAGGGGTATGGATAATGTGCAGGAAATTTCAGAAAAAGAAGAAGATTTTATCGACAGGGCAGTAAATCCCCGCATTAATTCGCGCTTAGGTTGCCAGTGCATAATGATTGATGGCGATATTGAGATAACATTGCCGGATCAATCTAATTTTCTTGGCCATTAGAAGGGGATTTCACCGATTATAAAAAGATTGCACCGATTAAGGGAAGCATTTCACGATTAAAAGCATTTAGTACCAAACAAAAATGACAGATAACAAATTCACATTACCAATTCACTGGAAAGATCATGAAGATATTGCTATTGAACTTTATGAGAAGTTTGGTGATGATTTTGATGAATCGAAAATATACCGCATCCGTTTCACCGATCTTTTAGAATGGGTGCTTTCCCTTCCAAACTTTACCGGTACCCGCGACGAATCCAATGAAGGTCACCTGGAGCAAATCCAGTCGGCCTGGGTTTATGAATGGCGGGATAACCAATAGGGGCAGTTTGCAGTAGGCAGTTTGCAGTTATCTGGAATTGCCAACTGCCAACTGCTTACTGCCCACTGAAGCTGCCATGGACTATTCTTATCCCATATTCTTCGAACAATTGGGCGGCGCTGTTTAACAGTTGCAACTCTTCTTCCCGTAAGGCATAAATGGTATCAATATTCTTATCAAGGCATAAACGTAACATTTCGTGGGTATAGGCTAAGGAATCCGGGTTTGGCAAGCGGATCATTTGTGCCGATGTGAGCATAAATGCCGGTAATTCAAGATAATCGCCAAGAATAACAGCCGCAGGGGCTAATTTTTTTTTAAGCCTTTGGGCTTCTGCCGAATTTGCCGCAGTAATGAGGATGTTCAATTTTTTTATTTTTATTGATGAAGGATCAAACCATCTTTCATAAAAACAGTGCGATCAGATAAGTCGGCCAGGTCCTGGTTATGGGTAACTATTACAAAGGTTTGGTTGAAATCATTGCGCAGTTTAATAAATAATTCATGCAATTCAAGTGCATTTGCCGAATCAAGGTTGCCTGAAGGCTCATCAGCAAAAATTAACGATGGATTATTGATGAGGGCGCGTGCAACCGCAACCCGCTGCTGCTCACCTCCCGAAAGTTCATTGGGCTTATGGTTGAGCCTGTCTGCCAAACCCAGTAATTCCAGTAGTTCGGTTGCCTTTTTTTCGGCGTCTTTTTTTGCAGTGCCAGCAATAAATGCCGGAATGCAAACATTTTCAATGGCATCAAATTCGCCCAATAAATGGTGAAACTGAAAAATAAAGCCAATTTTCCGGTTCCTGAATGCGCTCAAATCCCTGTTTTTTAAGGTGCTCAGCTCCATATTGTTTATAAAAAGCTGGCCGCGGTCGGGCCTGTCTAAAGTGCCTAATATATTAAGCAGTGTGCTTTTGCCGGCGCCTGATGCGCCGACGATGGTTACAATTTCACCTTTTTGTACTTCAAGGTCAACGCCTTTTAATATTTCAAGCTGTCCGTAGGCTTTATGGATATTTATTGCTTTGAGCATGGACAAATGTAGAGATTTTTTTGTCCGAAAGCCTGATAAGACCGTTAACCAATCTTTCTTAAAATTTTAACATAGCGATGCGGAGAAGACGCAAAGAACGCTAAGTTTTAATTATCGGCGAATTCCTTTGCGGTTAAATATTAAATATGATCTGGTAAATGTAAAGGATAGCTGGAAAATGTTGTGGAAGTTATGGATTTAATAAGGCTCTATAACGCTTTGCATGGGAAAGCATTTCATCCCGATAGCTATCGTGAATCTTAAAGAAAATTGTTATTGTGATGATAAAATGTGCTTTTTCTCAGGTACCGAAGAGGCGTAGCCTCGATAAATATTATAGCAACGGATTTTAATCCGTTGAAAAGGTAAGGAGAAAAATATTAAGAACCGTTAGTTCGACCCATATAAATACGGCGACTACGAATTACGAATGATTTAAATGGATCGTGCCTATGGCACTCTTACTATTGGCTTCTTGTTCAACGGGTTAAAACCCGTTGCTACAAAATGTGTCGAGCCGAAGGCTCTATAAAAGGTTAACCAGCACAAACCGTCAACCTTTAATACTTTTCATTATAGCCTCGTAAACTAAATTTATCCCACAATAATTTTTCTTCCTGACTTTCGGACTTCCCGACTTTCGGACTATTTATTAGCTTTACGGCAAATTCTTCAAAACACATGAATATTCACGAATATCAGGGAAAAGCAATATTAAAAAGCTTTGGCGTTAGGGTTCAGGAAGGCATTGTTGCCGATAATGTTGAGCAAGCCGTTGAAGCAGCAAAAAAATTAAAAGAAGATTACGGATCAAGCTGGGTAGTTATCAAAGCCCAGATCCACGCGGGTGGCCGTGGCAAGGGTGGTGGCGTTAAATTAGCCAAAAACCTTGATGAGGTTGCTGAAAAAACCGGGAACATTCTTGGCATGCAGTTGGTAACCCCGCAAACTGGTCCCGAAGGCAAATTGGTACGTAAAGTACTGGTTGCCCAGGATGTTTATTACCCGGGCGACAGCGAGACCAAAGAATTTTATATCAGCGTATTGCTGGATCGTGCTAAAGGCCGCAATATTATCATGTACTCCACCGAAGGAGGTATGGATATTGAAGAGGTGGCACATTCTACACCCGAACTGATACATAAAGAAGAAATTGATCCCAAAGTAGGTTTACAGGCTTTCCAGTCGCGCAAAATTGCTTTTAACCTTGGTCTTTCGGGCGATGCTTTTAAAGATATGGTGAAATTTATCACCGCTTTATATAAAGCTTACGATGCCACTGATTCATCACAGTTTGAGATCAACCCGGTATTAAAAACATCGGATAATAAAATATTAGCGGTTGATGCAAAAGTAAACCTGGATGATAACGCATTATACCGCCATCCCGATTATGCGGCGATGCGCGATACCAATGAGGAGGACCCTACCGAGGTTGAAGCCAGCAAATCAAACCTTAACTATGTAAAGCTCGACGGTAACGTTGGCTGTATGGTGAACGGCGCCGGTTTGGCTATGGCAACCATGGATATTATTAAAATTGCCGGTGGCGAGCCTGCAAACTTTTTAGACGTTGGCGGTACCGCAAATGCCGAAACCGTTAAAGCAGCTTTCAATATAATATTGAAAGACCCGCATGTAAAAGCTATCCTGATAAATATATTTGGCGGTATAGTACGTTGCGACCGTGTGGCACAGGGCGTTATCGACGCTTACCAGGAAATAGGCAATATTCCTGTCCCTATTATCGTAAGATTACAGGGAACAAATGCCGTTGAAGCAAAACTATTAATTGATAATTCGGGCTTAAAAGTGTACTCGGCCATATTGCTTAAAGAAGCAGCTGAACGGGTGAAGGAAGTGTTGGCTTTATAGTTCATCGGTTCACTGGTTCATTAGTTCATTGGTCTGCTTTATTAAATATATGCAGCAATAATTGAATTAGTCTGCTGCATGATTTTATACGCATAGCAGGTATTGAACTATTCACCAATGAACAATTGAACTAATGAACAAATGAACTACCATATAATAAAAGTAAAAGGCGTTGCCAAAATACCCGACTATGTACAGCTTAGGGATGATAAGTTCACGCTGCTGGCTTATTTCAGGGTTGACAGGCCCGAAAAATCTTTGGACAAAGCCGGGCTTCATGACAAAACCGAATATATTATGAATATTATTAGGGATTTGCCTTTTGGGCAGATCCTTAAATTAGAGCTTTGAATTTAATCATTGGTTCATTAGTTCATTGGTGGTTTGCGGATGTTTTTCACTATTACAAGCCAGATAAGACTAATGAACCAATGAGCAAATGAACTAATGAACCAGAATATGATTGAAAATTCCATAATAAAGCTTAATCACGTTGATGTTTTCCAGCAAAAACACCTGGTTTTATCGGATGTTAACCTGCATATTAATAAAGGCGATTTTGTTTGGCTGATCGGTCAGACAGGCTCAGGAAAAAGCAGTTTGCTGAAGATCATTTACGGTGAACTTGGCATACCAAGCGGAGAAGGGACTGCCTGCGGCTACGAACTTAAAGGTATAAAGAGCAGGGATATTCCATTTTTGCGCCGCAAGCTTGGCATCGTTTTTCAGGATTTTCAGTTACTTACCGACCGGACCGTGGAGCAAAATCTGCAGTTTGTAATGCGCGCCACCGGCTGGACGGATAAAAAATTAATCGAAGACAGGGCTATTGACGTTTTGAACAAAGTGGGACTTCGTTCCAAGTTAAAGAAAATGCCGCATGAGCTTTCAGGTGGTGAACAGCAGCGTGTAGTGATAGCCCGCGCCCTGCTTAACGACCCGGAGATCATATTGGCAGATGAGCCGACCGGCAACCTTGACCCTGCCACTTCCGAGGAAATTGTATTGCTGCTCAAACAGCTCAGCCAGCAATTGGGTACAGCAGTGCTCATCGCCACGCACGATTATCACATTATCCGTACGTTTCCTTCCCGGATTATAAAATGCGAGAACGGCAGGGTGCTGGAGGATGCGAAGATTGCCTGATCGGTTTGCCGTAGGCAGTTTGCAGCTACCAGTTGGCAGTTTGCAGCTACCAGTTTGCAGTTGGCTTTGTCTGTATAGGAATTTCAAAACAATTATATAATCAACTTGCCAACTGCTAACTAAAAACTGCAAACTGAACTTTGCCAACTGCTAACTAAAAACTGCAAACTGAATCCTGCCACTGCTACTCAAAAAGTGCCACTATTTACGTAAAAATCATAAACCGCTGACATGATGTCGGCTTTAAGCTAATGGCAAGATACTTGATTGGCACTATTTAGCTATGAATTTTAACGACATGTTGAAGAAAAAAAAGAAAGAAGATATAGAAAATCCAGAAGGTTTAAATGGTTCGGCGACTGAAAACGGTCAGGCTGTCATACCCGAAGTGGAAGAAATTGAAGAACTGCCAACTGCAGTTGAACTATTGAAGGAAGAATTGGCGACTGCCAATGATAAATACGTGCGTTTATATGCTGAATTTGATAATTTCAGAAGGCGTACTATAAAAGAACGCGAAGAAGCAAGAAAAATGGAAGGGAAGGATCTGATTGTGTCCCTTCTGCCTGTTTTGGATGATTTTGAACGTGCGCTGCGGGCGATGGAAAATGCCACTGATGTTAAACCGATAAAAGAAGGTGTTACACTTGTTCAGCAAAAATTAAAAAATATACTCACCCAAAAAGGATTAAAGGTGATGGAATCAATTGGCAATCCTTTTGACGCAGAACTCCAGGAAGCCATTACGAATATTCCGGCCCCTACGGAAGAATGGAAAGGTAAAGTGATTGATGAAATGGAAAAAGGCTATTACCTTAACGATAAAGTAGTGCGTTTTGCTAAAGTAATAGTGGGAGCGTGAGAATGATTTCGGATTTCGAATGTTCAATTTCGGATTTATAAAGCCCGGAATTGAACATTCAGTCCATAAAATCAAAAATTAAATAATAATAATTCCGAAATCGAAATTCCGAAATCCGAAATAAAAAAACGATGTCAAAAAGAGATTACTACGATATACTGGGTGTAGCAAAAGGTGCCGATGCTGATGAGATAAAGAAAGCTTACCGTAAAATGGCCATTAAATATCACCCGGATAAAAATCAGGGAGACAAAGCAGCCGAAGATAAGTTTAAGGAAGCAGCTGAAGCCTACGAGGTATTGAGTAATCCCGAAAAACGCCAGCGTTACGACCAGTTTGGTCATGCAGCGAATGCACATTCGGCCAATGGCGGCGGCTATGGCGGCGGCGGTGGTATGAATATGGATGACATATTCAGCCAGTTTGGCGATATATTTGGCGGCGGCAGTCCCTTTGAAGGCTTTTTTGGCGGTCGGCAAGGCGGCGGTCAGGGCGGGCGCAGGGTAACCCGCGGCAGCAATCTCCGCATAAAAGTAAGGCTGACACTTGAAGAAATAGCCAACGGCACCGAGAAAAAAATAAAAGTAAACAAACAGATAGTTTGTAAAACCTGCGAGGGCACAGGCGCAAAAGACAGATCGTCTTTTCAAACCTGTAAAACCTGCGGTGGTTCCGGCGCGGTGCGCAGGGTAACCAATACCATACTGGGGCAGATGCAAACCACAAGCACTTGTCCTACCTGTAATGGCGAAGGCTCTACTATTTTATCAAAATGTACGGTATGTCATGGTGACGGTGTTATACGGGGTGAAGAAACCATCAGCATCAATATCCCGGCAGGGGTAAGCGAAGGTATGCAGCTCAGTATGAGCGGCAAAGGAAACGCGGCCCCACGCGGCGGCTTACCCGGCGACCTGATCATCCTGATCGAGGAGATTCCGCATGAAACATTAAAACGCGACGGTAACAACGTGATCTACGACCTGCACATCAACTTTGTTGACGCAGCTATAGGCACCAGCGTTGAAGTACCCACTATCGACGGAAAAGTTAAAATAAAGATAGATCCCGGAACACAGGGCGGTAAAATATTACGCCTGAAGAGTAAAGGTGTGCCCGAAGTAAACTCCTACCACCGCGGCGACCAACTGGTGCATATCAACATCTGGACGCCAAAGGCGCTCAGTCGTGAAGAACGGGAAATATTGGAAAAACTGCAAAGCTCACCCAACTTTAAACCAAATCCCGGCAAAAATGAGAAATCATTCTTTGAGCGGATGAAGGAGTACTTTGAATAAGGTGAAAGGTTAAAGGCAAAAGCTGAAAGGTTTTTAAAGCCCGGAATTTTAGGATTTCGGGCTTTAATAGTTTTTTCGTTCCCGCAGGGTCTCTCGCAGAGGACCCTGCGTTCCGGCGGCATTGTCCAGCGCAGGGTCCCCGTTGGGAGACCCTGCGGAGACAAAAAAAGATGAGACAGTAAGAAGTTTCTAATCTCCAATCTCTAACCTCTAATCACTTTCCCCCAACCGCCTGATGCATAATCAACCCATCAATCAAATCCTGCACCTGATGATAATCCACTTTCTCCACCAGGTAAGCCTGGCCGGTTCCCTTATCATCCCATTTATCGCTGCCATCATCGGCAACTATCATCCGGCCTTTGTGCAGGGTGTACCAGTTGGAGTAACCTTTAATAGCTACTAAAACCGCTGTTTCGTCCCAGCTTTTTCGTCCCAATGAATCTTCTTTGGCCATTGGGATTGAAATACGGAATACATCCTTAACCGGGTCATTATGAATCGCATCATTATGGATCAAGGGCAACCCGACTTTTATTTTTTCACCAATCTCAAAGCCGCTTAGTATGATTGGCGTATTCCAATGTTCATAAACATTTTGTGAAGCCTTTGCATCCTTCATCACATTAAACTCAAAGCCCGATGGGAATTTGCCTGCCATGCATACCAGTAATTTTACCTTTTTGCGGATAAGGTCTTTGCCTGTTAATGGTGAGTAGCTATCGGCAGGGGTATTTAATAAGTCAGAGAGGTTGGTCAAAAAACCTATAGTTACAATAGTAACACTATGATCGGGCTGGGCGGCAAGTGTTTTACGGTAGAGTTTTACAGCGTCCCAGGCTTCGGCATTTGTTTTAATTTTGTGCGGATAGCTGGCAAGCAGGGTATCGGTCCAATGCTGCCAGTCGCGCAGTTCAAGGGCGTAGCCTTTTGGTACGCCCACAGGTATGCCGGGGCGGTTGAAATAGGTGTTGAATACATTTAGTATCCCGGCCACGCCTTCGTATTTGGTACTGGCTATGGTGGCTAATATTTTAACCTCGCCTTTATCCGCCAAAGCGTGTAAAATGGTGATCGCGCCCACATCGTCGTAATCTGGTCCCATATCGCTGTCGAAAATGAGATGAACGGGTTTTGTTGCTTTCTGGGCTGAGGCATTCATCGCGCAGCAAAGGAGGAAAAAGAAAATAATGGTTTTACCAGGCATAATTTATAATTTGGTTGTAATCGAAGGTTATTCCAAACTTAAGCATACGATATGATTATCTGGAATTTAATTTAACTTCATTTTATTTTAGTATCATTGCTTTCAATCTAATAACTATCACCCATGAAGAAAATTCTACTACTATTTGTTTCATTCTTTTTAATAAACCTAACCTTTGCACAAACTGGTAAATTCAGCATCATAGCGGGGTTGAACGAATCAACGGCATCACAAATTCCTGATAATTTCATAAAAGAAATAGCCGTACATGGTCAAACTTTTCCTAATTCAAGTCTTAACGGATTTCATGTTGGTGCATTTGCAGAGTTTTCTCTTGGAAAAATATCAATTCAACCAGGCTTGCTTTATTCAACTAAAGGCGGGATACCTTATTCAGTTTCGGGTAGCTTTTCCCCTGGCGATTATTATACAAGAAAGGATATACTGAGGCTAAATTATCTGGAAATACCAATAAACTTACTTTACCATTTGCCCGTTGGTATCGGCAAAGTTTTTATTGGCGGCGGGCCATATATAGGCTTAGGTGTTTCCGGTAAAGCCAGTTATTCGATTGCCGATACTTACAATGGTGTAAAAAGCACAAATAGCGGCAATGCAAATGTTACCTATGGTTCCGGTTATAACGATATAAAAAATCCAGACTTTGGCCTAAATGCTAAATTCGGACTTGTCTTAAAAAATGGGTTTCTGATTAGTCTCAGTTATGAATATGGACTGAATAATTTATCAAATGACCCAAGGTATAATGGTAATAATAAAGTACTTGGCTTATCGCTTGGGTATTCATTTTTATAAGCAAATTACAGTGTTCTAATTTATATAAAACAATACTAAAGACTTGTGTGGCTTTTCCACCGCTGCCTGTGTCCCCACAGG
>JBIOHE010000061.1:0-16516 GCA_044448725.1 Sphingobacteriales bacterium
CAACCAATGCGGCATTAAGTCACTTTGCGCTGACCCCGGCTACCGCACTGACCCAGACCACACCAGGACTCCTCAATTATACAGGAAACGTGAGCAATGCAACCACATCGGTAACGGTGACCCCAACTACGGTTGACCCAACAGCAACCGTAAAGGTAAACGGGATAGCAGTAGCATCGGGCACAGCATCAGGGAGCATCAGTTTAAGCGTAGGGGCCAATACTATTACTTTAATAGGTACTGCGCAGGATGGCGTAACAACAAAAACTTATACATTAACGATAACCAGGGCAACGGGTCCGTTGTTGACCCTTCACCTGCCTGTATCTGTTGACCAGCCGGTTGCAGTTGCCACTATTGAAAACGACGGCGTGTTGGTACACCAGGCAGTGTCGCCAAACGGCGATGGCATTAATGACTTCCTTGTGATAGAGGGTATTACCGCTTATCCTGAAAACAGGTTAACCATCATCAACCGCAACGGCGGGCTGGTTTATGAAACCCGGGGTTACGATAACAGCACAAAGGTATTTGACGGGCATGCCAGCACAACCGGCGCAATGCAGGTGCCGGGCACTTATTTTTATGCGCTGGATTATATAGTGAATGGGCTGATAAAACATAAAACAGGGTTTATTATACTTAAATATTAATTTGCTCGGAAGTGAATGGTGAATGGGAATACCCTTCAATCACCATTCAACTCCCACCACTCACCTCGGGGTAGTTTTAACCCCTCTTCACGGCCACTATAATTAACCAGGCAAATTATTTTGTCGGCAGAGTTCTCCTGTTCTCATAACAATTCAATTTTGTTTAAATGGTTGATAATTAACACGTAAGCTTTTTGTTTTTATTAAGAATTGTGTTCTAAATCATGCTTTTTAATGATTGGAGATATTAATTTTAATGATTGGACGTGTTAGTTTTACGCCGCAATAAATACCCTGATTAAGCGGTCGTGAATAAACCTCAACATACTGGAGATATCTGTTGTAAATACGTCCCTGCCAGCCCTCATTTTTCTTCCGGGGATTATCTGACTTTAATTTATACTATTTAGCTATCCTATCTTATGTAAGCAAAAAAAACATCTGCCTGTTTTAAATTCCAATCCCATGAAAATTTTGAACTCTAAATTCCCTGAACCTGTACCGGCAAAACAATTAAAGCAAAGCGCAGCGTTGCCGGTCGGGCTTTTTTTGGTAATAACCACGCTGTTTGCCCTATTAGCCCCCTTTAAATTATTTGCGCAGGCCCCAACCATCAGTTACAGCAGCCCGCAAACCTATACCGTTGGCACAGCAATTTCGGCGCTAACGCCAACAAGCACAGGGGGCCTTGTAGGCACCCAGGCTTATAACCCTACGCCGGTTACCATCGCTGCTGGCTTTAATGGGCCGCGGGGCGTAGCTGTTGACGCTGGCAGCAACGTTTACGTGGCTGATGCAGGCAACGGTGCCGTAAAAAAAATAACCCCTGGCGGTACGCCGGTTACCATCGGCTCGGGTTTCAATCAGCCGTATGGTGTAGCTGTCGATGCCGCAGGCAACGTTTACGTAGCCGATTGGGGCAACAATGCCATAAAAAAAATACCAGCGGGCGGCGGTACGACGCTTACCATCGGCTCGGGTTTCAATAACCCGTTCGGAGTAGCTGTCGATGCTGCCGGCAACCTTTACGTGACTGATGGCGGCGGGGTTAAAGAAATACCAGCCGGCGGCGGTACACCCGTTATTATCGGCTCGGGCGGGTGGGGTGTAGCTGTCGATGCAGCCGGCAACGTTTACGTGACTGACTCATACAATAACGCGGTTAAAGAAATACCGGCGGGCGGCGGTACGCCGATTACGCTTGCCTCTTTCACTGAGGTGGACGGTATAGGTGTCGATGCAGCCGGCAATGTTTACGTGGCCACCCGCGGCCACACCGTAACAGAAATACCGGCGGGGGGCGGTGCGCCGCTTACCATCGCCTCCGGCTTAAATTTCCCGCTGGGCATAGCTGTCGATGCAGCCGGCAACGTTTACGTCGCGGATAACCAAAATAACGCGGTTAAAAAGATCATTCCTGTGGGCGGTTATTATACCGGTCCGTTTTTGCCGGCCGGTTTAACTATTAACACTAACACAGGCGTTATCAGCGGCACGCCAACAGTGGCCGGCCCGGCAAAAAATTATACGATAACCGCTTATAACGCGATTGGAAGCGGTAAGGCAAACCTGAATATTAAGATCGTTGCAATTACCGATGCCACCTTAAGCAACCTGACAGCCAGCAGCGGCGCATTCGACCAGGTCTTTGTGCCGGGGACGAATTACTATACGCAAAAAGTGCCGCACACTACTTCTGGCATCACGCTAACACCAACTGCAAACAACCCTCAGGCTACTGTAACAGTCAACGGCACGCCGGTAGTTTCGGGAACTGCATCGGGGAGCATCAGTTTAAACCCAGGGGTAAATACAATTACGGTAATTGTTACAGCCCAGGATGGCATTACAAAAAACACTTATATCCTAACGGTAAACCGTTTTGTACCGGCAACAATTGCTTCATTGAGCCAAATCGTAGTTAATCCGGGGGTTACAATAACCCGTGTCGGAAGCTCCCTTAATTATACAGGCATAGTTGACTATACTACTTCATCGGTAACCATAATCCCGACAACGGCAAACCCATTTGCAACAGTAACGGTCAATGGTACCCCGGTAGTGTCAGGCACAGCAACAGGCAGTATTAATTTAAACCCAGGATCAAATATTATCACCCTTTTGTGTACCGCCCAGGATGGCATTACTGTTTTGACCTATACAGTTACCATAACCCGCGGCGAATTTCTTTCGGGCCTTGCACCGGGTGTTGGCTCACTAAGTCCGGTTTTTGCCGGCGGTACTACTGCTTATACCGAAACTGTGGGCAAACTGACGACGGATATAAGTTTAACACCAACGGCAAGCGACCCCACAGCCATTATAACCGTTAGCGGCACAACGGTAGCTTCGGGCACGGTTTCGGGCAGCATTCCTTTAGTTTTGGGCGTCAATATTATCCCTGTGGTAATCACATCGGCAGATCACTTAGCTGTTACAACTTATACCGTGACGGTAACAAGGGAGAAATCATTTAGTGATGCAGCATTGAGCCGTTTTACGCTGACCCCCGCAACGGTACTGACCCAAACGACACCGGGGATACTCAGTTATACAGCTACGGTAAGCAATACAACCACATCGGTTACCGTAACCGCAACCACTGTTGACCCAACTGCGACCGTAACGGTTAACGGTATGCCGGTAGCATCGGGCACTGCATCGGGGAGCATTAGTTTAAAAGCAGGTGCAAATACAATTACGATAACAGGAATAGCCCCGGATGGAATAACAACAAAAACCTATACCCTTATAGTAACTAAGCCGCCATCTCCGAATGCCGGTCTGGCGAACATAGCTTTGAGCAGCGGCACTTTAAACCCGGCCTTTGTAACAGGAATATTGAGTTATACTTCTTCGGTAAGTAATGCAACAGCGTTAATTACAGTAACGCCAACCACAGCAGATCCAACGGCGACAGTAAAGATTAACGGGATAACGGTACCATCAGGAACAGCGTCTGCAAAAATTCCGTTAACGGTAGGCAATAATACGATCATAGCTGCAGTAACGGCCCAGGATGGGGTGACGACAAAAACCTACGTGGTTGTATTGACGAGGGTATCAAACAATGCAGCATTGAGCCGTTTTACACTGAACCCGGCGGCTGCCACGATGAGGCAAATAACACCGGGAATCCTCAATTATACAGGAACCGTGAGCAACAGCACGGCCTCGGTAACAGTAACCCCGATCACGGTTGACCCAACATCAACCGTAACTGTAAACGGCATTGCAGTAGCACAGGGCACACCTTCAGGAAGTATAAGTTTAAATGTTGGAGTAAACACAATTACACTTATATGTACCGCGCAGGACGGCGTAACTACAAGGACCTATACTGCTACGGTAACCAGGGTAAAATCGGCCAATGCGGAACTCAGTAGTTTTTGGGTTCGGCCGGGCGGCATGTTGCAAAAAACACCGGGAACAGTCACTTATACAGGAACCGTTATGTATATTGATTCGTCGATAGCGGTGTGCCCAACTATGGCTGACCCCAATGCAACGGTAACGGTAAACGGGACACTGGTCGCCTCTGGCTTCTTGTCTGGTAGCATTGGTTTAAAAGTGGGGGCAAATACTATCACAATAATAGGGACAGCAGAGGATGGCGTAACCACACGAACTTATACTGTCGTGATTACCAGGGCTGCAATCTCCACCAACGCAGACATAAGTTATTTTTTTCTGGTGCTGCCTAACGATTTCGATAATTTTCAGATCCATACAACACCTGGAACCCTCGATTATAGAGATATGGAGGGCAATTCAGTCGCCTATATATATTTATACATAGGCTTGGCTGACCTAACAGCAAAAAAAACAGTCAACGGTAAACCGGCACCTCAAGGTTTTTTTGATAAAATCGCTTTAAACGTTGGGGCAAATACAGTTACGGTAGTATGTACGGCACAGGATGGTATAACAACAAAGACATATACCCTTACAATAACAAGAAAGGCATCTTCAAATGCGGGCCTTGCAAAACTTGCATTGAGCAGCGGAGCGCTAAAGCCGGCCTTTGCAACAGCGACCTTGAGTTATACCGCTTCTGTGACCAACGCAACCACATCAATTACGGTAACGCCAACCACAGCCGATCCAACGGCTACGGTAAAGGTTAACGGTGTAACAGTAACATCAGGGACAGCATCTGCCGGCATCCCGTTAACGGTAGGCCCCAATACGCTCACAACCGTAGTAACGGCCCAGGATGGCGTAACAACAAAAACCTATACAATAACGGTAACCCGTGCGCCATCAACCAATGCAGCATTAAGCCACTTTGCGCTGACCCCGGCTACCGCACTGACCCAGACCACACCGGGACTCCTCAATTATACAGGAAACGTGAGCAATGCAACCACATCGGTAACAATAACACCGACAACGGTTGACCCAACTACAGCTGTAAAGGTGAACGGTAAGCTGATAGCTTCGGGCACAACTTCGGGGAGCATCAGTTTAAGTGTAGGAGTAAATACGATAATTCTTGTAGGAACAGCCCAGGATGGTGTATCCACAAGGGCCTATACCCTAAGGTTAACCAGGGCAACGGGGCCGTTACTGAACCTTCGCCTGCCGGTATCTGTTGACCAGCCTGTTAAAGTTGCCCCTATTGAAAACGACGGCGTTTTGGTACACCAGGCACTTTCACCAAACGGGGATGGGATCAATGATTTCCTTGTGATAGAGGGCATAGCCGCTTATCCTGAAAACAGATTAACCATCATCAACCGTAACGGCGCACTGGTTTATGAGGCGCAGGGTTATGACAATACTTCAAAAGTATTTGACGGGCACAGCAACAAAACCGGCGCCATGCAGGTGCCGGGAACTTATTTCTATGCACTGGACTATCGTGTGAATGGGGTGGCCAGGCATAAAACAGGATTTATTGTGCTTAAATATTGATTGATAAATAATGTAGAAACCGGATGTTGAAATCTATGCCATTTGGATAATTTTTTACGAAACATAAAACACCGTAGTGCGCTGGTTTTATAAATGTATGACGTTGAATTTTGCAAATACCCAAAAAGTTTTCCGTTTGTTTTGCGGTTGACTAATACATTCCTTTTCGTTTTATTTCCAATGCATTGTATAAATCCATGGCATTTATTAAACACGAAGGTATAATGGTTGTCGCCTTTTCGCTAAAACGTTCTCCCGGTTTTTTGGAATGATAAAGGCTTCTTTCCATCATCAATGCTGTATCTTCCGGACTTAACGGGGTATTTGTAAAAGCAGCAATCTTTTCTATCATCGGCATCGGGCCTTCACAATAATTCAGCAGAAGGAATTTATTGTCAGTATCAGCGATAGCAAGACATTGCCTGAAATAACTTTCAAGCACTTTTGCCAGGTAAACATCAGGGCTCCAGCCGGTTGTTTCTTCGGCGTCAAAACCGAAGACTTCCGGCTCAATTAACCCGCGTACTGCCTGCATTCCCGGTAATTTGCGGTGTGAATTAAAAACTTCATCGGGACTTCTGTACACCATAATAAATGGTACTGAAGGATAAAGCTGTCTTAATTGTCTGTAAAAAAATAAATGCCAGCTGTCGGTTTTAATAAATAAATTATTTTCCCTGCCGGTTTTTTTCTGGCCATAAAATTTTATCGCGGAAGTCAGCAATGGCGCTGCTACAGCTTCGTTAAATCCATTTCCCTGGTAGGGGAGGCGCAATATGTCGTCAAAAAAAGGAACTTCCGAAAGTATAATATTGGCAGCAGATGTCGCAAGCAATTGCGAAATCAGGGTTGAACCACAACGTGATATGTGAAAAATAAACGCTGCCGGTTCAACTTCGTTCAACCCCAGCGCCCATTCACTTAACATCGTTAAACCGCTAACCGATCTTATTCCGGTGTAGTTGGTATTTAACCCCAGGCATTTTAGGTATGTTTCCTCAAAAAAAGGTTCGGTGAATGAACTTTCAAAAGTATTTAGCCATTGGCATTGAACGATGCCATTTTCTTTAATGATTTTATAAGGCACCCAGTTTCTTAGGGGAAAATCATTCATTTTCACTCCGGCGTATCCATTAATAAAGTAATAACCTTTTGATCAAGTTCGTCGGCAAGTTTGTTGGAAGCTTCGGTATTTTGATACCTGAGTTGTTTAATCATATTTAAAAGGTTATCATCCACCGTTTCTTTTTTTATCGAAATTTTATCAGAGGTGTTAATCAAATCCCTTAACCAGTCGTTTACAGTGCAATCCACCACCAGGTGTATCCGGTCTGTGTTGCCATTATTTGCTACCCGGTGAGGTAAATTGGCATTCAGGTACCAGCATTCCCCTTCCTGTAAAACTATCCGTTTATCCTCGCTGTAAAATTCCACATCCGGGTTTGTAAAAACCGGGAAATGCAGTCGGGCCTCACCCTTTTCAAAAGCCAGTTCGTTATCTATATGTTCTTTGATGACAGCGCCCGCCTTTAAATTTAAAAAACGGGCTGCCATTATAGGGCAGTGTAAACCTGAGAGTAACTTTTTTACCGATGGAAAATGCTCCATATAAATGGTATCCAGGTATTCACTATGTTTTCCCATCAGTTCAGGAACGATGTTTTTATGTTCGCCCCCCGGTGAGCGCACGGCAAGCACGTTCCACGATCCTGTGTAACAATAGTTGTTTACATGGGGTTGCCACTCTTCGCCGGAGGCTGATAATTCTGATTGCACAGGCTTTACATCAAAAGACAATGCCAGTTTTGCAAAACGTACCATAAAATATTTTTAAGTGTCCCGTAGCCAGCGCACCATATTTGGATAAGGCAGGGTATTTAATTCAATTGCTTTCTTTTTTTCGTAGGCCAGACCTAAATATTGGAGCATCGGAACACCAATATAACGTCCTTCTGCAAAATTTCCTAAAATATTGTCCGATTCACCTTTATATCCGTCCGGATGGAAAACAACCGAGGGGGCCAACCCTATATGTAAACAGGCAGCATAAGACCATGCTAAAGCCATCATTTCAAAACCTCCGTCCGAATAATCCGGTAAAGGATTGCCGATTGTTTTGCGCTCGTGGGCGTCAAAAGCTGCAAGGTGCCCTGCTTCGTGCAGTATATCGCCCGGGTACAGTAATTTATCGGTATCAATAATAATCTTCCCGTTCTCCAATAACAAACCCGGTAAAAAAGTCTCCTCCTCAATTGGGCGCCTCACAACTTGAAGCCCGATAGAAGTAACAAAATCAGTTATTGTATCAATGACAGGTTGGCTCACAGGTAAAAATATTAAATCTGTGTATCTGTTGCAAGCTGCAGCGCCGAAAATGAAGCGGCGTAGGATTGGTTATCCCGCATGCCCGGAATAAAATGTTTAGTTCTGATCCCGTTTTTCTGTTTCGTTTTATCAAAATTGATGATAGTCCTGCCCATCATTATACCATCCCATCCTGTTTGAGCCAAAATTACCTCATGCTCCATTTTATTTCTCAACACCATAGAATTGTTCAGCAGTTTATTGTTTTTGCCGCCTATAATCATATCGATGTTTTCGGATTGCATTGCAAGTTTTTGATTGTCGGCTTTATCCCCTTCCTGTTCATATCCAAGATGGGAGAGGCATATCACAAAGTCGCATTTTTCGTCCGCTTTTAAAAAACGGGCCATACGGTTGGCGCTTTCGATAGCATCATTATAGTTAATGCCGTTAACGGGGTGGCATACGCCGGTTATGCCCACCCTGAAGTTTCCGCTATTTATAATTAAATAAGGCTTTACAAGCTTAGCTAACTTACCGTCAAACTGTAGGTTACAATTCAATAGGTTAAAGTTCATCAGAGGAACGAGGGCGGCCAAATATTCCTGGCCGTTTGATAGTTCCTCACCGCCAATAGCGGCGGCATGATATCCGATGGCGTTCATCCTGGCAATTACCTGTTTTTGCCTCATAATACTGTTTGCGCAATTCATAAACCCACCTGCATCTAATAGCAAACCCTTGATTTCCTCGTTTTTAAGCAACGTTTCTATTTGGCTCAAACCGCCAAATTTGTCATAAACCGCATCAATATGGCCATGCAGGTCATTGGTGTGATAAACAATTATGGCGCTCTTAGCTTTATGCAACGTATTGATACGTTTAGCAACAGCGGCTACCGAATTCAGGGGCTTATTTAAAGCCGCCACACCAGCAAGAAATGTTAACCGGGATAAAAATAACCGTCTTTGATTGTTCATTTATTTAATATTTAAGAGATCAGCATCTAAAAGTATGATAAATATTTTGAAAGTAAAAAATTTCCAACTGCTATATCAACCAACAGCCGGAAGTGTTGTAACTTAAAAGCATATTATTTTTTTTAAAATTAAAAGCGAACTGATTTATAAACAGGGCAATCCAGACTGTCATTTGAAATTATAAAATCAAGAACTGGCTTGGCTATATTGATTGATGGGAAATGCGATGCAGATGCAAAATTTATATTAAATCCCTAAACAATATTTTATTAATTAATAATTAATAAACGAAATATTTGTAATTTTTTTCTTTGAAGTTTCAAAAAAACTTGCTATCATTGACATAATAAATAATCACAAAACAATCACAAAATCCAAACCTTTATGAATCCATCATTTGTAGGAGCAATTTACATATTCGGAGGCAATTTCGCGATGTACGGCTTTTCGTTGTGCCAGGGCCAGTTGCTCAGCATTTCCAGCAACGATGTTTTGTACACCTTAATAGGTACCACTTTTGGGGGCGATGGTGTCAATACCTTCGGTCTGCCCGATTTGCGTGGCCGTGTAGCTTTAGGTCAGGGCACGGGACCAGGTTTAAGCACGTACGTCATAGGCCAGGCGTCGGGTACAGAAAATGCTACCCTTACTTCAAGCACTATGCCTTCGCACACACACCTGGTCAACGCTAATTCAGCAACCGGCTCGGCGTCAACGCCGGCAAGTAATTCGTACCTGGCTGCGGCTTATTCCGGCAGTACGGCAGAAGACTTTTACAGCGCCGCCAGCGGTAATGCAACTTTGGCCGGCACTACAATAGGTCATACAGGCAGCAGTATTCCGTTTTCTATTTTACAACCTGTATTGGCGATGAATTATGTGATTTCATTGTATGGTATTTTTCCGTCAAGAAACTAATTTAACAGATATATTTAAACCGGTACTGATGTTCAGTGAGATGGTTTATACAAATAAGTAAATTACTTAAATTAACCATAAAAACGTAACCTAACCAAATATTATGACACCATACATAGCTCAAATTATTCTGCTCGGCTTTAATTTTAACCCCAAAGGGTGGCAGCTTTGCGCCGGACAGATACTGCCTATTAACCAATACCAGGCATTGTTTTCCATATTAGGTACTACCTATGGCGGCAATGGTACTCAAAACTTTGCCCTGCCCGATCTGCGCGGACGTATTCCGATACATTGGGGTACAGGCGGTGGCGGCAATTACGTTCTTGGTGAGACAGGAGGTACCGAAACCTCTACGGTTCTTGCCGGTAACCTGCCATTGCACAGTCACTCTATGTCGGTATATAACGGTGCCGGAGGGATCGGCACGCCGGCCAATAATGTATTGGCCCAGGGGCCGGTAGTAGGCGGTGCAAACGTGAGTCTTTATGCTACCAGCGCTAATACAACTATGAGCGGGTCAGCATTGGCCCCGGCCGGCAGCAGCCAGCCAATTTCAATTTTACAGCCTTACCTGGCGATGAATTACTGTATAGCACTAACTGGCATATTCCCATCAAGAAATTAAGCGGATAATACCGGGTATGAAAAAATTAAAATGAATTAAAAATTAACTAAACCAACAATCAAATGGATCCATATTTAGGGTGTATAATAATTTTCGGTGGCAACTTTGCCATCTACGGGTTTCAAATGTGCAATGGCCAGGTGTTGCCTATTTCGCAGTACACAGCACTGTTCTCCATAATAGGCACGTATTATGGCGGCAATGGCACTTCAAACTTTGCTTTGCCCGATCTGCGCGGCCGTACAGCGATACAGCAAGGGCAGGGGCCTGGCTTATCAGATTACGTTGTTGGCGAGACTACCGGAACCCTTTCCGTAACTTTGTTATCCAATAATTTACCGTCGCATAATCACCTGGTAAATGCAGTTAGCGCTCAGGGTGGGTCAACCATACCAACCAGTAATCTTTTGGGCGAAGGGAAAAAGACAGGCAGCGGCCCTTCGGCTAAAGCGCCTTCTTATTATATAGCCGGCACTGCGCCAAACCAGGTTATTAACCCCCTGGCAATTTCGACTAATGTTGGAGGCGGGTCAAACCCGGTTTCTGTAACCCAGCCTTATTTGGCCGTTACACATTTAATAGCAATGACTGGCATTTTTCCCACAAGAAACTAAATGATAATATTAAATTTATCCTGCCTATGACAGGACCAATAAAAATAGGGGTATTAACACCGTTTTCGGGTGTATATCCTTATTACGGACACCACCTGATGGCAGGAATGCTGTTAGGAATATACCCGGGAGCACCAAAGAAGAATGAAATACAATTTATTCCGGTGTACACTAAAATGGGCGACCCTGCAAGTGTACTCGAAGCCGTAAACAGGCTGATATTTTTTGAGCAGGCAGATATTATTTCGGGCCTGATTAATTACCTGTCGGTTCCGGGTATTATACCTGTAATTGAAAAGTATAATAAACTGGGTTTTTTTGTTGACATGGGCGAATACATTCCCCGTTTTGACTATTTAAGCCCGCGGATGTTTTATTCGTCGCAGCAGGTTTGGCAATCGCAGTATGCCCTGGGCAACTGGGCTGCCAAAGAATACGGGACAGGTGGAATGATGATAATGACTTTATACGAAGCTGGTTATCACATAAGTAATACCTTTCATTTGGGCGCGATTGACGGAGGCGCAAGCCGTTTGGATATGCATGTAATACCGCATGACAGGGCCGATCCGATGAAATTGGAACTGGATGATTTTTTCGATAAGATCAAAAAGAATCCTCCGCCTTATGTGCATGCAATTTTTGCAGGAAGCCTCGGGAATGATTTCCTGCAGCTTTGGAAGAGTTCGGGTTTTCATAAGCATATACCCCTGCTCGTAGTTGAAAATATGGTTTACGATGATATGCTTGAGGATGCTGCGGGATTGGACCTTGAATTATTTTCTGCCAGTACATGGAGCAGAAATGACGAAAATACCCGCAACTTGGAGTTTGTAAAAAGATTTGAAAGGAATGGCGGACAAATGGCCAATATTTTTGGTTTACTTGGATACGAGATCGGTCTTGCGCTTAGGGAGATTAAACCCTTAGTGCAAAAACGTGATTGGAAATCGGTTTCCGATCTGCTCCAGAAAGAGTCGGTTATCGGGCCCCGGGGGGAACGTAATTTTTATCCGGCATCAGGTTTTTCATTACCGGTAACCGATATTATCAGTGTTAAAACATCAGTAAACAAAATATATAAAACAGTAATAAGCCAGGGAAAGGGTTTAAAATTCGATTCAGAAGCGTTTAAGGAAACCCACGAAGGAAGTGTAAGCGGCTGGCAAAACCCATATTTGTGTATCTAAAAATTAATCTTATGAAAAAAATATTTACAACAACGAACCTCGTTACAGTAATGCTGTTCTTGTTGGGTCTCACATTTTCCGCTGGCGCCCAGGACCTTGAAAAAACCCTTCAAACGAATGTTGGGGGCACAGCGATGACGAAGGATGCCAGTGGTAATGTTTACGTTATTGAAAGCATCACAAACCCCGACTCTTTTGTTGGAGGGAATGCATACAAAGGTGAAATTGTAAAGTATTCCGCAGGGAGCAGTACCGGAACGGTACTTACCGGTACCACGGTAATACCTTATACCGACGGAGAATCAACTGACGACTATCCGTTCGGGATTGCGATTGACAGTCATGGGAACATTTTTGTAACGACTTATAATGATTACAATCCGACAAACGGCGGCGATGCGGCATTTTACGGGAACATTTTAAAGTTTACCCCTAACGGCGGCGGCGGTTATAACGAAAGTACCTGGGTTACCGGCGCCTGGAACGGAAGTAATGCCGGCATAGGCGATTTTGGTGCATTGGTAGTCGATTCACATGACAATTTATTTGTAACAGCATTCGATCAGGGCGCAAACGGCGGTAGCGGCGCTTACGTACTTGTTGAGTATCCTTCGGGCAGCACGTCGCCCAGCGAAAAATACATTCACCTGGGCGATAATCAATTGGCTTCTGGAGATAGTTATAGCTCATTTACCGCCATGACTATCGACGCAAGCGACAATATTTATGTAGCTACCAACTTTGATGTGAACAACGCATCGGACGGGGGGAAGATTATTGAACTCAGCAAGGCGGGCGGATATACAAGCGCGTCTGCAGCAATAGCTACCAATCCCTATTGTTCAGCTTTAGCTATGGATGCAACGGGCAATCTTTATGCAACAACAACAACTTCTTCATTTCTAACTTACTCTCTTGTTGAGTTTGCAAATGCGACCGGTTCGCCTGCCACGCTTTACACTAATGGTATTCTTGGGGATAATTTCGGCAACTATTACCCGTTTGGTTTGGCCGTTGACCCCGACAATATTATTTATGCAACATCCGGACAAATGCATACCGGCAGTACTGACTTAGGTGATGTCGTGCAACTTATAGGCCCTGTAACTACGCAGGCACAAAACATAAATTTCAGTTCCACAGGTGCAACAGGTACAACTATTAACTGGACAAACGGAAACGGCGCGTTCCGGGCGGTATTTATGGCACAGGCGTCAACAGGAACCCCGGCACCGGTTAACAGCACAGACTATACGGCGAATGCCAACTTTACTTCCGGTTCACAGATCGGCGCAAGCGGTTGGTATTGCGTATATAACGGTACAGGAGTGAGTGTTGCTGTTACGGGCCTTACAGCGGCAAAAACCTACCGTGTTATGGTGCTTGAGTATAATGGTTTGAACGGATCTGCTGATGAAGACTACTTAACTACTACCGCCACAAATAATCCCAATAATGTAAACACCTTATCAACCGATGCCACCCTAAGCAACCTGACAGCAAGCAGCGGTGCATTTGACCAGATCTTTGCTTCGGGGACAACCTCTTATACGCAAACGGTGCCTTATACTACTTCGGGCATCACCGTAACACCAACAACCAGTAACATTAACGCTACAGTAACTGTTAACGGCACACCGGTAACTTCGGGTTCTGCATCCGGCACCATCAGTTTAAGCGTCGGCCCGAATACCATTACCGTTACAGGTAAGGCCCAGGATGGGGTAACAACCGATCCCTATACCCTTACCGTAACCCGTACAGCGCCGGCAAGCATTGCTTCACTGAGCCATATTGTGGTTAATCCCGGGGTTAAAATAACCCGGCAGGGCACTACCCTTAACTATACAGGCACTGTTAATTATACGACTTCATCAGTAACTATAACCCCGACAACGGCTAACCCGACTGCAATTGTAACAGTAAACGGCACGCCGGTAACTTCGGGCACGGCATCGGGCAGTATTAATTTAAATGCCGGGTCAAATACCATTACCCTTGTAAGTACCGCCCAGGACGGCGTTACTACTTTCACGTATTCAGTGATCATCACCCGCGGCGAATTCCTTTCGGGCATTACGCCGGGCATTGGTTACATAAGCCCTGTTTTTGCAGGCGGGACTACTGCCTATACCGAAAGCGTAGGCAACCTGACCACCGGTATAACTTTAACACCTACGGCAGGCGACCCCACAGCAGTGATAACAGTTAACGGCACACCGGTAACATCGGGTACGGCTTCGGGCAATATTCCTTTAACTGTCGGCGCAAATGCCATCCCTGTGGTTATAACATCGGCAGATAACTTAGCTTCTACAACTTATACGGTAACAGTAACCAGAATAAAATCAGCCAATGCGGCATTAAGCCATATTATACTGAGCCCTGCTACAGCGTTGACCCAGACAACTCCGGGAATACTCAACTATACAGGATCGGTGAAGTATGCAACCGCATCGGTAACGGTAACCCCGACCACAGCCGACCCAACAGCTACAGTAACGGTAAACGGTACCCCGGTAACTTCGGGCACAGCATCGGGGAGCATCAGTTTAAACGTAGGGGCAAATACAATTACGTTGGTCGGAACTGCGCCGGATGGGGTAACAACAAAAACCTACACTGTAATAGTAACCAGGGCAACCGGTCCGGAGGCCAATCTTGCTGCCGTAATTTCTGTTGCACAACCATCAATCAATTTAAACATCGAAAATGACGGTATCTTAGTACACCAGGGCCTTTCACCAAACGGCGACGGCGTGAACGACTTCCTGATGATAGACGGCATTACCGCTTATCCTGAAAACAGGTTAACCATTATTAACCGCAACGGTACGCTGGTTTACCAGGCACAGGGTTATGATAATACTTCAAAGGTATTTGACGGGCATAGTACTAAGACAGGTGCTATGCAGGTACCGGGCACTTATTTTTATGCGCTGGATTATAGCGTGAATGGGGTAATAAAACATCAAACAGGATTCATTATACTTAAATATTAATAGTATAATTGTGCTTCTAAGCAGAGTTTGATGAATATACCTGTTAATAAAAAAAGGATCAGTGGAGCCGTAACCTGTTTACTGCTCTCACTTATAACATATACAAGGGTTGCTGCACAACAGCAGCCCTTTAATTATACCCAATATATGGATAATTTAATCCCCTTTAACCCGGCATATTCAATGCTGGATAAGGCGGGTTCGATTAGTACCCTGGCGAGCAAGCAACTGGTGGGTATAAACGGGGGACCGACTACATTCCTGCTAAATGGCGCATTGCCTCTGGAATCAATCAACAGTGCTGCAGGATTGACCCTGCTTAGTGACCAATTAGCTATTGAGCAGGAAACTGAAGTAAATGCCTATTTTGCCAAAGCGATACAGTTAGGGCAGGAAGATTATTTGGCAGTTTCGCTTAATGCCGGTTTGAGGAATTATGTAGCCAATTATACGGCCGCGGATCCCACAGGCACAGACTTGCAATTCAGAAATGATGTAAGAGGAACAAAACCAAACGTAGGCTTTGGTGTGATGTATTATACCGACTGGTATTACGTCGGTATATCTGTACCGGAACTAACTATCACCAGTTTGGGGACAGCATCGATTCAGCATAACGCTAACTTTACCAACCATTATTATTTTACAGGGGCGCTGATCACCAATTTAGCCGAGGATATAAAATTTAAGCCGGCCACTTTAATATTCTACACTACCGGACTACCCATACTTTATAATATTTCAGGCACTATCTATCTTAAAGATATCGTTGGCATTGGTGCGAACTATAGCACTGATAAAGAAATAGCCGGCATCCTGACTTTGAATATTAACCAATTTCACGTTGGCTATAGTTACAAGACAGGAATCGCTTCCCAAAACCTGGGCGGTGTAAATAATGCGACACATGAAATAACTCTTTCGTATCGCTTTGGGTCTGGCGCTGGTAGTCCTAAAATACTTTGACCAACAAATATTTAAAATTGAGGCGGTTGGTTAATCAGGCCAGACGTTGGTTTTTAGTCTGCCCTCGTCATTAATATTCCTCAAAAAACACACTTTAGGTACAAATTAAATCGAATTTTGGCATAAGCATAATTATGTCTTTTTAGTATTTTTCTCGTTTGTTGTCACTTTGACAGTGTTTTGTCAGGTATTCTTTGGCCTTTAAACCATCTGAAAATGCCGCTTGTCATGTCGCATGACAAAATGACAATTTTTTATTTTGAAGACTAAGTTTTCAATTATTGAAAAAAATCGCGTCTGTTTTTTTAGAAAACAGCGAATTTCAAAATATCATTGCAATGTAA
>JBIOHE010000062.1:0-16488 GCA_044448725.1 Sphingobacteriales bacterium
GGCGCGTTTCCGGCGGCAGCGTCAAAATCTTTATAATGTTTTTCTATGGCTTCGCCAACCTCATCAATGGGCAGGCTCTCCGACCCAAAACGGTGTTCAACTGATTTCCATATCCCAAAACTATTTTTCTTTATGATATGACAGGTAGCATGATTAAATACGCTAAATATATCATTTTCAGGACCGCTGCGGATAATCCGGAACGTTTCTTCCTTAATTATTATTTCAAATGAATCCATAAGACGAGGTTTTGCAAATTTAATTTAAAAACCACGGTCACGCAACATTTAAAAGGGGGTGTTTTCACGGTATTTTTTGGGTGTTTTCACGGTTGTTTTGTTGGGGGAATGTTGTATGGTGTTGTAGTGAGTTGAAAGGGTTGTAATAAGTTGAAATAGTCGCAAAGGTTTTAATAAGTTAAAAGTGGTAACGCACACAGAGGCGGCTACTTACAGGAAATCCGTATTGGCTCTCTGCAACTCTTACAACCTTTACAACTTATTCCAACCCTTACAACCTCTGCAACCTAATTATTAACCAGCTTTAATGCACCTTCGCCGTAGCGCATTCCGGTATCGGGGTATTTGCTGATGATGTTTTGGATCTCTGCTAAATCACCGGCAGATAGCTCTATATCAACCGATGCCGCATTTTCGCGCAGGTATTTTGTTTTTTTAGTACCGGGTATCGGGATAATATCATTACCCTGCGCAAGCACCCATGCCAAAGCCAACTGGGCCGGGGTACAGTTTTTCTGCGCTGCATATCCGGCGAAGGCAGCTGCAAGCTGACGATTATTTTCTTTAAAATCATCACCAAAACGGGGTAATGTTTTGCGGAAATCGTTAGCGCCCAATTCATCAACATTTAATGTATTGGTTATTAATCCCCGCGAAAGCGGACTAAATGGAACAAGAGCAATACCAAGTTCGCGGCAAACAGGCAATATTTCAACTTCCACATCGCGGGTAAGCAATGAGTATTCGCTTTGCAGCGCCGCTATGGGGTGTACAGCATGTGCTTTACGGATGGACGCAACGGAAGCTTCTGACAAGCCGAGGTAACGTACTTTTCCTTCTTTAACCAGTTGGGCCATTGCCCCAACCATATCTTCAACCGGTACATTTGGATCTATACGGTGGGCGTAGTAAAGATCGATGGTTTCGATATTTAAACGTTTAAGACTTTGTTCAGCAGCTGTTTTCAGGTAAGCCGGTGAGCCGTCAAAAAAAGAGCCGGATGAACCGGGGTAGCTGCCCTCATCCTTTTGCCTGAAACCGAACTTTGTGGCAATAAAAACCTTATCGCGGTTTGGCGCCAGTACTTTGGCAAGCAGTTCCTCGTTTTTGCCATTTGCATAAATATCGGCAGTATCCCAAAAGTTGACGCCCAGCTCCAGCGCCAGGTTTAAGGTAGCGATAGATTCTTCATCATTAAATGTACCATAACCATGGCTCATCCCCATGCAGCCCAGACCGATGGCCGATAGCTTTTCGCCCGTTTTTCCGAGTTCCCTGAATTTCATTTTTGTATCATTTGGACAAATATACCAGCCCTGCACCTATTTTTTTATTTAATTGTAAGTTAAACAAACGATAAGATCACAGGATTGTAAAAAAGTAAATGTTTAAACATTCATTTGCCTGAACCGTCGGTTTTATATATTATGTTTGCACAAAGAAATTTGAAAATTAAAATTCATACACAAAGAAAAATCATGAAAAAAACCATCATTTTATTCGCCGTTGCTTTATTAAACACGGCGGCATTCGCACAAACTACATGGAACAATGACAAAATGCATTCAAAAGTTGGATTTACTGTTACCCACTTAATGGTATCCGATGTTGACGGTATTTTCACAGATTTCACGTGCAGCATCGTATCCGCTAAGCCCGACTTCAGTGATGCTAAATTTCAGTTAACGGTTAATACTGCATCAGTAAACACAGATATTGAATACCGTGATAAAGATTTAAGATCCGACAAATATTTCGATGTGGCTAAATTCCCGACCATGACATTTACCAGCACCGCAATAACACCGGTTTCTCCAAATCGCTACAAGTTAAGCGGCAACCTTACCTTGCACGGCGTAACCAAACAGGTTAGTATGGACCTTTGGTTTCGCGGACTGATAACTAACCCGATGACCCAAAAAGATGATGCCGGCTTTAAGTTAACAGGTGTTATTAAACGTTCTGACTTTGGCTTTGGCGCAGGCACCCCTTCAGCCATTGTAAGTGATGAAGTTACTATCAACGCTAACGGCGAGTTTGGAAAAGCAAAATAATTGGTTGATTGGATTGATCCCGATAGCTATCGGGAAGCGAGTGGTTGATTAGTTAAAATTGATCACGGGTCTTAGTCAAAACAATTCCTTATATAAAGAACGCTCCGGAAAACCGGAGCGTTCTTTTTTTGTAGGAACCCGGGTTATTAATCTGAACCACTGATTAAATTGATTTTTTTGATTTTCGCTGATTTTTTCTTTTTCTGTCATGAAAATCAGACAAATCAGCTAAATCAATGGTTCAGACAATTTGAGTATCGGAGTGGTTTGGCGGATGGATGATTTGAAACGTGAAAGACTTCCGAAGTTTTAAAAACTTCGGAAGTCTGATGAGCCGTCTCTCAACGGGGCACTTCAGTCCCCCCTCTTTTGGCTTGTGCGGATACTGTCGCTCGTAGTCTGAATGACTGCTATTTTTTTAACTGTTAAACTGTTGTATATTAGCTGTAGCTAATCATTATTCATGAAGTACAACACATTGGACTATACCATAAGAGTATGGTTAACGAGTGTCCTATTTGGTCCAATTTCACTTCTGATTTTTTCTTTGCTAATGGGTAGAACGGGCGAATTTGAAATCCTTATAATCGCAATATTGTTTGGAGCGTTTTTATCAATACCATCTTTTTTCTTATTGTATCTCTTTGGAAAGTATATTACAAAACTTAACAACAATATTATTGCTATCAAATGTTTGCTCACAATTGTTGGTATGCTGCTCACTTACATTCCATTTTATATTCTTAACGGATACCACTTCATGTTGGATGGGGACCTCTTGTCACGCTATTTCTTTGCGGCTTACTACCTTGTAATCATATTTGGAATTTGGTTTTATAAATTGAAACTTGCTGACAATGAAACTATTTTTCAACATTTATGACGCAAGAACTCCCGCCGCTGCCGCATGCCTCCCGGCTTGTAGCCTGCATTTAGGTTGCTGATATAAATACCGCACTCAATTAATAATTTCATGATGAAGAATTTACGCTTTCTGATAATTATTTTGCTGTTGTTTTTGTCAAAAGCCGCCATGGCGCAGGAAATAATTGACACCCCTATTGAGTATTTTGTAGTAGCGCCCAAAGCAATTAAGCCTAAAACTTATGTTTTAGTAACAGGCCGCATACTTGGCGTAAATCTTGAGGATGTTAAGGGCGCTATCATCACAAATTTATGCACCGCTGAAAAGGCAAGCTCCGACAGCCATGGCGTATATCATATCCGTGCTGCCAAAGGCGATTCCATAGGATTTGAATTCCCGAAATATTCAAAAAATATTGCAGCAGTAAAAGCGCCGGATGACCCGCTGAATATCGTAATGATTAAAAAAACAGCCGATAACTTACCGGCAGTTCATTCCCCTTCTGATTTAAGAAAAGCCAAAAATGCCGATGACGAATTATACCGAATACTCCAAAAAGACGCCAAACTTGAAGATAAATGGAAATATTAAATTTGGCCGGACATTGATAGGGTTAGACCGGCTTTATTGGATTATTACAATCTGCATACCATTATTGAAGTGCAGTCTGTTACATTAGCTGAAATTTACTTACAAAAAACATTGAAATATTATCATGAAAAAAATTGGTATTTTAGGTTCAGGCGTGGTGGCTACCACGCTGGCCGGTGGTTTTATTAAAAATGGCTACACAGTTTGTTTGGGTACCGGTCACCCCGAAAAACTGGACGCCTGGAAAGCGCAGCAGAGCGGAGATGTTTCGGTGGGCTCATTTGCAGATGCCGCTGCCTTTGGCGACCTGCTTGTTTTAGCCGTTAAAGGCGACGCGGCCATCAGCGTACTGGAAAGCGCGGGCAAAAACAACCTGGAGGGCAAAACCATTTTAGATACCACCAACCCTATTGAAGCCGCGCCGCCTGTTAACGGGGTGCTAAAGTTTTTTACCAATATAAACAGTTCGCTTATGGAGGCTTTGCAAGAGGCATTCCCCGGCGCAAATTTTGTGAAGGCTTTTAACAGCATCGGCGCCCCGCTGATGATAAACCCCGATTTTAACGGCCTAAAACCAACAATGTTTATTTGCGGCAATAATGAAGCTGCTAAAACAGAAGCAACAATAGTAAACTCACTTTTTGGTTTTGATACCGAAGATATGGGCAAGGCGGAAGCAGCCCGCGCCATTGAACCGCTTTGTATTTTATGGTGCATTACAGGCTTTACTACCAATAACTGGGCGGGGCATGCTTTTAAGTTGTTGAAAAGATAATGTTTTGGTGTGTAGCCAGTTGGAAGTTTGTGTCGCTTCGAACCAATCACTTACAACCGACTGGTTACTAAATAAATCATTCACATAATCAACAATTTATTCCTATTTTTATCCGTTTAAACCGACACTTCAGCAGAATGGATTTTCGCGTTGTAAACCATAAGTATTAAATGGAAATTAAACCCAAAAGTGTAAAAAGCACGCACTTAAAAAACATGATCATCAAATGCCTTTATTTTGATAAGGCTATGTCATGTGCCGAACTGAGCGAACTATTTGATAAAAGTATCCCTTCAATAGCTAAAGCGCTTAATGAACTGATTGAGGAAGGCTTTGTTGTTGAGCAGGGTTATGCTCCTTCGAGCGGAGGCAGGCGGCCGCTGATGTATGCCATCAATGCCAGCGCCATGTACATTTTGGCTATCGCGATGGACCAGCTTTCTACCCGTATTCAACTGGTTGACCTGCTTAACCACCCGGTGTCTGATTTTGTGATGTTTGAATTAAAACTATTAAACAATCCGGATGCCCTTGATCAGCTGGTCGAAAACATTAATAAATACCTCAATAACTCGGGCGTTGCCCGCGATAAAATTGCCGGCATAGGTATTGGAATGCCTGGTTTTATAAACCCTATAAAAGGTATCAACTATTCGTACCTTGATGCCGGGGATAAGTCCCTTACCCAGTATATTGCTGATGAAACGGGGCTGCCTGTGTATATCGACAACGATTCGAGCCTTACGGCCCTTGCAGAACAAAAATTCGGCATAGCCAAATCACAAAAAGAAGTAATGGTGATTAACTTAGGCTGGGGAATTGGTTTGGGGATGATTATTAACGGCGAAATATTCAGAGGGCGAAACGGCTTTGCCGGCGAGTTCAGTCACATCCCGATATCAGAAGACGGCGCATTGTGCGCCTGCGGTAAACGGGGCTGCCTTGAAGCGGAAGCATCTATGCTGGTAGTTTCAAAAAAAGCTATAGAAGGCATTGAACAGGGGCGCGTTACCAGTCTTAAACAAATTGACGAGGCCCACTCCCGACTAATGGGCGATGCTATAATGGAAGCCGCCAATAAAGGCGACCAGTTTGCTATTGAACTATTTTCGGATGCCGGCTACAAAATAGGGAAAGCCCTTGCCATATTGATCCATATTATGAACCCGCAGGCCATTGTTTTGAGCGGCCGCGGTGCAAAGGTTGGCAAAATATTAATGGCGCCCATACAACAGGCCCTGCATAAATACTGCATACCCCGCCTTTCAAGAGGTACAGAGCTGCTGATATCCGAACTCGGTTTTGATGCAGAACTCATAGGCGCATCAGTATTGGTGATGGAGAATTTTGATAAAGAAGTAAAAAGTCAGCTGGTAGCGGGGTAAATAGTCCATGGCCCATGGTCGATGGTCCATGGTAAAAAAATCACGATCAATTTAAAGGCAACATATTCATCGACCTAAATCCGATGCGCGAAATAGACAATTTCTTTTTGCAAAAAGACGAACCTGTAAAAAGTTGTCTTATTTTTTTGCGCGACTTTATTTCCGCATACGATAAAAATATCACCGAGGCATGGAAATACAAAATGCCGTTTTATTGTTATAAAGGCAAAATGTTTTGTTACTTATGGGTCAATAAAAAAACGCAACAGCCTTATATTGGTATAGTCGAGGGAAGAAAGATTGAACACCCATTATTGATCATTGAAAAGCGCTCGCGGATGAAAATAATGACGCTTGATGCACAACAGGATATCCCGGTTAAAACCATCGGCGAAATTTTAAAAATGGCGATTGATATTTACCAGGCATAGCCACCTGCTTTAACTTTCAAATTTGATATTAGTATTATGCAAATCAAAAGGATAACCTCCGCAGAGTTCCACCTGGTAACCGACCTGTTCAATAAATACCGCATATTTTACAAACAGTCGTCAGATTTAGCTTTGGCCGAGAGCTTCATAAAAGAGCGTCTTGAAAATAATGAATCCGTAATTTTTGTTGCTTTGGCTGATGACGGCGTGCCCGCCGGTTTTACCCAATTATACCCAATCCTGTCATCCGTAAGGGCGACAAAAAACTGGCTGCTGAATGATCTTTATGTAGATGCCTCTTACCGGAAGCAAGGTATCGGCGAAGCATTGATAAAAATCGCCATGGATTTCGCTCGAAGCCAAAAGGTCACCTCCCTGAAGTTAGAAACTGCCGAGGATAACTATACTGCCCAAAGGCTGTATGAGGCCATTGGTTTTAAAAAACAAGGGCTGGTTGATGGGTATTTTACTTACCGTATTGAGCTGGATAATTAAAATCTTAGTATCTTACCCCCTTAAAATCAGCTAAAAGCAATGCAAAAACCCGACAGCCTGATATTTGACATGGACGGCACCCTTTGGGATGCTGTAGATACCTATACCGAATCGTGGAACCTCACATTTAAAAAATTGAATATCGACCGCACCATGGTTAGGGAGCAACTGCTGGAAAGGATAGGCTGGGACGGCAACAAAGTGATGCAGGCCGTACTGCCTGAATTTGACAAAGATCGACAGAAAGAGATCTATAACAATGTAAACGGCATCCGAAGGGAGCTGCTGCCGAAAAATGGCGGTATCATGTATGATGGCGTTATCGAGGGATTAAAACAACTGGCTGCCAAATACCAGCTTTTCATTTTGAGTAACTGCGGCAAGGGCATTATCCGCTTGTTTATTGACTGGGCCGATATTGATGATTACATCACCGACGAAATCGCTTTCGGGGTTAACAATATGCCCAAACATCATAACATAAAACTGCTGATGGATACCCACCAGCTTAAAACATCTGTTTACATTGGCGATACCGCCGGCGATGGGGAACAAAGCCGCCAGGCAGGCGTACCCTTTGTGTTTGTGAGCTACGGCTTCGGCAATACCGAAGATTATGACCTGAAATTTGATGACTTTGGCTCACTGACCAATTATTTCATGGAGTTGTGAGTTCCCATACCAGACTTACGAAGTTTTAAAACGGCGAAGCCCTCAATGAGGCATTTGAAAACAAACAACTCCGAATTAAACTTCGTAAGTCTCCCCATCTTCCAACATTTCAACATAAAAAAATCCTGCTGACATAGGGCTGTCACTACCGCTTGTTTTATTTGCATAACAATTTAAAAAACAAGATTATGGACATTATCCCTATGTTATTAAAAGAGATGGAGCAGGAAGCTCAAACCACCCGCAAAATGCTGGAACGGATTCCTGAAGACAAATATGACTGGCAGCCTCACGCAAAAAGCATGACCGTAGGAAGGCTCGCCACCCATGTTGCCGAACTGCCCGGGTGGGTTAAAATGACCTTCAACACCGATGAGCTTGATTTTGCCAAAGGTGATTATAAACCGGTAGTTATCAACAACAACAAGGAACTGCTTGACTATTTTGAAAAATGTTATGCTGAAGGTTACAACCGTTTAGCCGAAGCTACCGAAGACGAGTTGTTGCTCAAATGGACCTTACGTAACGGCGACCAGATTTATAGTGTTCGTACAAAAGCTGAAGTAGTGCGTATGTCCTTTTGCCAGACAGTACACCACCGGGCGCAGTTAGGTGTGTTTTTGCGCCTGCTGGATGTCCCTATACCGGGCAGCTACGGGCCAAGCGCCGATGAAACTGTATTTAATTAAATTCAACACACTTTAAACTATCAAAACTTACGAAGTTTTCTAAAACTTCGTAAGTTTCATGATCCCTTTAAACTATTTCATCAACTCAATAAAATCATCAAACAAATACCTGCTGTCATGCGGGCCGGGGGATGATTCGGGGTGATATTGTACCGAGAAGGCTTTTTTACCCTTTACCCTGATGCCCTCAATAGATTGATCGTTAAGGTTCAAATGTGTTATCTCCACTTTATCAGAGGCACGTACAGCTTCCGGCACAACACCGAAGCCATGGTTTTGTGAAGTAACCTCGCAGTGATTAATTATGATATTTTTTACCGGGTGGTTTAATCCGCGGTGACCGTTAAACATTTTTTTTGTGGGAATACCATTGGCTAATGCCAATAACTGGTGACCCAGGCAAATACCAAACATCGGTTTTTCTGCGGCCAATATGTCTTTTACGGTATCAATAGCATAAGGCATGGCTGCGGGGTCGCCGGGACCGTTGGAAATAAAATACCCGTTTGGCGCAAAATCTTTTTCCATTTCCTCAAAAGTGGTTTTTGCAGGGAAAACTTTAGCGTAAATATCCCTGTCGTCAAAATTGCGCAGGATGTTTTTCTTCACGCCAAGGTCGAGCACCGCTACACGATATTTGGCGTTTTCATCACCAAAAGTATAGGTTTCTGTGGTCGAAACTTTCGAAGACAACTCCAGCCCATCCATTGAGGGCACCTCGTCCAGTTTGCTTTTTAATTCGTCAAGATCTAATATCTCAGAGGATATAATGGCATTCATCGCACCTTTATCGCGGATATGGCGAACCAGCTGCCGGGTATCAATGTCGGAAATACCAACAATATTTTGCTCCTGAAAATAATCCTGGATAGATTCGTCGGCCTGTTTACGGGTGTAATAAATATTGTAATTTTTACAAACCAGGCCCGAGATCTGTATATGGCCCGATTCACCTTCGTTGCTGCTGATACCATAATTGCCGATATGTGCATTGGTAGTAACCATAATCTGGCCGAAATAGCTCGGATCGGTAAAAACCTCCTGGTAACCGGTCATCCCTGTATTAAAACAGATCTCGCCGGTTGTGGTTCCCATTTTGCCGGCTGCTTTTCCATAAAAAACAGTTCCGTCAGCCAGTAATAATACCGCCGGTAATTTGGTGAAATAAGTCATTGTTAAAAAAAATTGAATAGTTAAAACGCCGGTTTGCCTGGTGCAGCGCTCCGTGAAAACAGATTGAAATATTGAAGTGCGTTACTTCTGGATTCACGCAGCAAATATAATGATAAGACATGAATTTCACGAATTGATGGAAACGAATTTCACGAATTGTGCCAAATTTACACTAATGTGCCTTGCCGGTTCTTGCTATTCAATATAATTCCCCAACTTTGTCAAGTTAACTAAATTAGTGTAATTCGAATAAATTAGTGTCATTCGTGTCATTCAAAACTATCAGTCATGTCGGTACATAAAGAGGTCAAAAGGATCACCACGCATATTTTGCAGGAAATGAAGTCCCGCGGCGAGAAGATCACCATGCTTACAGCCTACGATTTTTCGATGGCAGCCATTGTCGATGAGGCCGGGATGGATATCATCCTCGTTGGCGATTCAGCTTCCAACGTAATGGCGGGGCATCAAACCACTTTGCCCATCACGCTGGATCAGATGATCTATCACGCTTCATCCGTAGTGCGCGCCGCCAAGCGGGCATTGGTAGTGGTCGATCTTCCATTTGGCTCGTACCAGGGTAATTCCAAGGAGGCCCTGAATTCAGCTATCCGGATCATGAAGGAATCGGGCGCTCACAGCGTAAAAATGGAAGGCGGGGTTGAGATTGCCGAATCAGTAAGCCGCATACTCACCGCGGGCATCCCGGTGATGGGGCATTTAGGTTTAACGCCGCAGTCCATCTATAAATTCGGCACCTATACCGTAAGGGCCAAACAGGAAGCTGAAGCACAAAAATTACGCGAAGACGCCCTCAAACTCCAGGAACTCGGCTGCTTTGCCATAGTCCTTGAAAAAATACCGGCAACACTGGCTAAAGAAGTAAGCGCGAGTTTAAACATACCGACCATTGGAATAGGTGCAGGCCGCCATTGCGACGGACAGGTACTGGTAATCCACGATATGCTGGGTATCAATAAAGAATTCAAGCCAAGATTTTTGCGTCAATATGCTAATTTACACGATGTGATGAACCTTGCCATAAAGAATTATATAAGCGACGTAAAGTCTAAAAGTTTCCCTGACGAGACGGAGCAGTACTAACAAGTTTTAAGTCCATAGTCGATAGTCCATAGACCATAGCAGCGCAATTCTTCCATCGTCCATGGACTATCGACCAAGGTCAAAAATACCAGCCATGGCTAAAGTCCCCATTAAATATATCAACCACGAGATCACCGACAGCGATATTCTGTACGAGGACAACCACCTTATTGCGGTAAATAAACGCGCAGGGGATATTGTTCAGGTGGATGAAACCGGCGACGAATCGCTGGACGATAAAGTCAAGAAATACATCGCCAAAAAGTATAATAAACCAAACGGCGCTTTTTTGGGTGTTGTCCACCGCCTGGACAGGCCGGTTAGCGGCGTTATCCTGTTCGCCAAAACCAGCAAGGCGCTGGAGCGGGTAAACGCCCTTTTTAAAAGCCGGGATATGCACAAAACCTATTATGCCGTGGTGCGCAACCGGCCTTATCCCGAAGCTGGCAACCTGGTGCACTGGCTGGTAAAAAACCCTCAGAAAAACATCACAAAGGCATACGATCATGAAGTAAAAGGCAGCCAGCGGGCAGAATTAAATTATAAACTTGTCGGCGAACTTAACGGCTATTATTTAATTGAGGTTGACCCGATAACCGGCCGTCCGCACCAGATCAGGGTGCAGCTTTCAACTTTGGGTTGCCCGATAGTAGGCGATAATAAATATGGCTACCCCCGCGGCAGTTTACGTAAAAGCATCAGCCTGCATGCCCGTAAACTACAGTTTATCCATCCCATAAAAAAAGAGCCGGTACTCATCGTCGCCCCTGTTCCCAAAGATGGTTTCTGGGAAAAGTTTGAAGGGATGATGGAGGGGTAAAGTCTTAGGTACCAAGTCTTCAGTCCAAAAAAATGGTGAAGTAAAAAATTAAAAAAGCCGTAAAAAATCAGCGGCAGATACAATGGGAATACTATTAAAAGGATGCAGGACGAGTAAATCCTGGTCGCCGCTAATAATACATGAGGCCCCGGCGGTCAGGGCCAGTTCCAGGAATTTATTGTCTTTAGGGTCGCGACAGATGATAACCCGTTCTTTTGGCTCTATCTGAAGTGCGTTTGAAATAATATTTTCAATAAAAGCCAGCCTTATTTCTAAAGAAACGTATTTTTCAAATTTAGGCCTTGAGAACACATTGAAATACTCAGAGGCAGTTTCGGCGGATACCAGTAAAGTGCCCGTTTCCCTGGCTTTTTTTAAGCCAATACCGGGCACCGAACCTTCATACAATAATGCACTTAACAAAGTATTGGTATCTAACACCCAATACTCAGGCTTCATCCTTCAGCAATTCATCCAGTTGTTCCGGAGTTAAACCATTGGCTTTAGCCTCAGCTGTAGCTTTTTTCATAATCGCAAAAAGCTGTTCATTGGCAGACCTATCATTGAAAAAGTCGCTAAGCCAGGCATTAATATAAATCTCCGCCTTTCTTTTTACCGCCGTATCTGCTTTTTCAAAAGCACGGGCAATATATGGCGGAACCGGAATAGATATATTTTCCATCAGTTTTTATTTAATCATTATTCAAATATACCAAACATTCCGCAATCTTAAAAGAGAGCAACAGGTTAACGTTTTTCAGCCCATTAAGCTTTTTTTCCTGGTTCTTTCAGATGGCAGGATTCATAAACTGTTTCCTGTATTCTGAAGGGCTCATCCCCTTAAACTTTTTAAAGGCCCGGTTCAAATGGCTCTCATCGGTAAAATTCAGTTCGAAGGCAATTTCATTTATCCGCATATCGCTGTGCAGCAGGCGGGTTTCAATCAGCCGCAATTTATAGTTTAAGATATATTGCTGCAGGGTTTCGCCGGTTTGTTTTTTAAAGTACCGGCCCAGGTAAGTTAGCGAAATCCCAAAATGGCTGCTCAGTTTTTCCACCCTGAGCATCTTTGGCTCAAATATGTTTTGCTGTATGTAATGCAATATCTCCAGTACCGCTTCACCTGTGTTTTCCTTTACGTTTTTTGGCAGTTTTAAAGCAATATTGCGGGCCACAATGGTAATAATGGTATTCACAATTTGTTCAATTATTCTTTGATGATACAATTGCTGATTGGTTTGTTCCCTTACAATACTCTCCACCAATGATGCGATCAGGGGCTTATCCACTTTGTTCTTTAATATACAGCCGGGTCGGTGGCTCGCATTCTGCAGAATATATTCGATGCGCTGTACCGTGTCTTTATCGGCGCCGGGCTTGGCTTTTACATAATATTCGTTGAAGCGAAGAAAAAAGAACCGGGTGCTTGCTGTTATTTCGAACGAATGGGTATCCTGCGGCGTTATCAGGAACAGATTTCCTTTTCGGTAATTAAACCTGTTTTTATTGATGTATTGCACCCCTGTGCCGTCGATAATATAGATCAGTTCAAAGAAACTTTTAGTGCGGGTTGCTTTCGGGAACCGCTCCAGCTCTTTATACTCAATTTCAAAAGGCCGGTATAAGTTTTCTTTTATCATACCTGCAAACATACAGAATTAGTGAAAAATTGTACAGGCTTAGCACCATCCGGTCAGTATAAATTTGTCCTGTTAATATTTATAAAAAATGAGAAAAATCATCGTTTTACTGCTGGTACTGATCACCGCAACCGCGGCTTATTCACAACAGCAAATGGCCCAAAAAAAATCACTAAAAGAGCAATTGCAGGGAACCTGGCTCCTGGTATCAGTTGACAATATTTACCCCGACAGCAGCCGGGTACACCCTTATGGCGATAACCCTCAGGGCATGCTGATTTTTGACGATAAGGGGAATTACGCGCTTCAGATTCTCAAGGCTGTACGGGCAAAAATTGCATCGGGCGATAAAAACAAAAGTACGCCCGAAGAAAATGCGGCACTGGTGCAGGGAAGCAATTCGCATTTTGGGAAATACGCGGTTGACGAGGCAAGCCATACCATTACTTTTACGATTGAACATGCATTTTTCCCCAATTGGGAGGGCACCGAACAAAAGCGTCAATACACCTATACCGGCGATGAAATTAAATATGTAGTAACGCATACCACCCAGGGCGGTCAATCAGTTGTTGCAGAGGTGGCGTGGCGGCGGGTGAAGTAGTTGATACCGCAAATTCTCCGCTCCCACGAGTTTAGCGAAGCGTAACTCGTGGTTGGCTGTTGGGCAAGCTTTCAGCTTGCGTCGTAATTGTAAATGCCAAACCGTCTCTTATCATCAGTTCAGTTAAAAACTGAGACCATGACAACCACGAGTTACAAACTCGCGGGAGCGGCGTTTTTTTTCAATTATGAATATCACCAACGCACCGTTACTAAATCAGGATACAGATTTAATTTCTCATCAGCAGTAAAATGGCTCATTAAAATCGTCAGGGAGGGATACTTTTCCTTTTAAGCCGCCGGGGATTCTCTTGCCTGTAGTTTTTTCATTATCTTCAGTTAAAAAAGTGATAATAACATCAGTCTTTGACTGAACAGGTGCATCTTCTTTCATGATGATCTTCCCTTTTTCATAATATCCTTTAATTGCAGCAAGCATAATAGAATTCTGTTTAACACAAATATACAAAACTTCCGATTGAATTCACATCGGTAACTACCGGGTGCCATACCAAAGCATCCTCACAAAATTCGATAAATTCGGGTTCAGACAACTATCAGACACTCCTTCACCACCCCAGCACCTTCTCCCAAATCCCCTCATCCACCAAAACGCCCTCTTTCAAACTTTGCTCCCTGGTCTTTAAAGTATTTTCACCCGGATAGGCTATAACGCCGCCTTCATATTCGGACTTGCTGGTTTTGGTATAGGTAATAATCTCTTCAATCAAATTGGCTGCATGCTGGCTGCTGTCCGGTTTTATGCAGATAAAAACCTGCGATACCCCGCTTTCATGCCCGCTTTGGGTGATTTTGGCTGTCGAATTTCCCTGGCTGAGAATGGTCGCCAGCAGATCAAGAACGAGCGATAATCCCGAGCCTTTCCAGAAACCAATGGGCAGCAGTCTTTGCGAAGCGAGGATCGCTGCGGCATCGGTGCTTAAATTGCCTTCGGCGTCATACCCGCCCGGCAGGGGCAGTTCCTGTTTATTCGATTTATATTGATTGAGCTTACCTACCGAATATTGGGATATAGCCATATCAAGCACAACGTGCCCGGCTGCACGCGGTACGGCAATCACCAAAGGATTATTGCCCAAACGAGGTTCGGCGCCGCCCCAGGGCGGCAGGTTGGCGATGGTATTGGTAAAACAGATCCCTATCAGCCCAGCCTCAGCGGCCTGCCAGCCGTAGGCCCCGGCGCGCATCCAGTGGTTGGTGTTTTTAAGGGCCACGCAGCCGATGCCGTTTTCTTTGGCCAGTTCGATAGCCCGCGCCATGCAAAAACGCGCGTTTAATATACCAGTACCTAAATTACCGTTCCATTGCTCCAGCGATCCGAAAGCGCCTTCCTTTGTGGGTTCGGCATCGGGTTTTACCAGGCCTTTCTTCACATATTCAACAAAAACAGGGAAACGGTTTAAGCCGTGGGAATACACGCCGTCCCTGCTGTTCCCGGCGAAAACGGTGGCGCAGATCTCAGCCTTTCCCGCACTGAAACCAAGCGAAAGTAATACCCGGTTAAATTCGGATTGCAGTTTTTCAAAGGGGATTTTCATAAGTTGGTTGATTGGGTTGATTAAGTTGAATGGTTGAATAAGTTAATTGAGCCCATAGACTTTTTTCAAAACTACTCACTCAATCAACTTAATCCAACTCAATCAACTACAAAGAAGCCATATCAATAACAAACCTGTACCGGACATCGCCTTTTAGCATCCGTTCATAAGCTTCATTGATATAGTCGATATTTATTACTTCCACGTCTGAGGTAATACCATATTCGGCGCAGTAATCCAGCATTTCCTGGGTTTCTGCTATCCCGCCGATAAGTGAACCTGCCAAACGGCGGCGTTTCATAATCAGGTTAAAAGCAGCCACCTGCGGCGCTTCCGGCGGAACACCCAACAATACCATGGTGCCGTCAAGTTTCAGCATTTGCAGATAAAAATTATACTCGTGCTGTGCAGATATGGTGTTAATTATAAAATCCAGCGAACCGGCAACAGCCTTCACCTGTTCAGGATCAGATACATGCACAAAATTATGGGCGCCCAGTTTTTTGGCATCTTCTTTTTTCGATGCCGATGTGCTCAATACAGTAACTTCGGCGCCGAGCGAAGCCCCCAGTTTAACAGCCATGTGGCCCAGGCCGCCCAGCCCGACAACACCTAATTTGTGGCCGTTGCCAATTTTCCATTCCCTCAGGGGCGAATAGGTGGTAATCCCCGCGCATAATAAAGGTGCAACACCTGCAAGGGGTAATTTATCCGAAATATGCAGGGTGTAATTTTCATCAACCACAATCTGGTTGGAGTAGCCGCCATAAGTAGGTTTGCCTTCCTTGTCGAGGGCGTTGTAGGTGCCAATCATACCCACATCGCAATATTGCTCCAAACCTGCCAGGCAACTCGGACAATGACGACATGAATCAACAAAACAGCCAACGCCTGCGGTTTCGCCAACTTTAAATTTGGTGACCTGTTCGCCAACCTTAGTTATTTTGCCAACAATCTCGTGCCCTGGTACCATCGGGAATATAGAACCGCCCCATTCGTCCCTCACCTGGTGAATGTCCGAATGACAAACGCCGCAGTATAAAATCTCAATCTGTATGTCGTGCGGACCAACCTCCCGCCTTTCAAATTTAAAAGGGGTTAATGGGGTCTTTGCTTTTGGCGCCGCATAGCCTTTTACTGGTATCATGTTTTATTATTTAAAGTTTAATGGGTTAACAAATATAGACAGATATTTGTGCGGGCAATTGTTAAAGCTGTTTTATGAGATTCCCCTGATTAAACAGGCTTCAAAATCGTACCCGAATAAGTAATATTTCCATCTTTAAGCAGTTATAACTACGCTTTTACAATGATACTGATGAGACGATTTTTTAAATTCAAAAGAAAAGCAGATTAAATTGCAAATTCAATAATTAACTAATTCACTAATTCA
>JBIOHE010000063.1:0-16416 GCA_044448725.1 Sphingobacteriales bacterium
ATCTTCCTAACACCTATAGAGACAGCTCCAACAAAGGCGGATACAACAATGCCATCTCCCGCCAATCCATTAAAATGACACTTGTTTGTTACAGACAGTACCAACAAAAGAGGAAAAACCGTATTTTTAGCCGAATTTTTATTATTAAATGTTTCAAAGTTTAGGAAGATATATACTCTTACTGCGTTTAAGTTTCCGAAAACCCGAAAAACTGAGTGTTTACCGGGCCGAGGTTCTGCGCGAAATGGTTTCGCAGGGTATCGGCTCATTGGGGATTATCTGTATTATTTCGGTATTTATCGGCGCGGTTGCAGCCATCCAGGTGGCTTTTCAGCTGGTAAGCCCCATTATCCCCCGTTCAGTTGTCGGCAGCATATCCCGCGACTCCACTATACTGGAGTTTAGCCCTACAATTTCTGCGCTGGTACTTAGCGGTCGTATCGGGTCGAGCATTGCTTCACAGATCGGCACCATGCGGGTAACCGAACAGATCGATGCGCTGGAGATTATGGGGGTAAATGCGCCCGGTTACCTTATTGCGCCAAAGATTATTTCAGGCATATCTATGATCCCCCTGCTGGTTATTATTTCCGTGATTTTGGGACTAACCGGCGGATATATTGCCTGCCTTTTGTCGCGCGATATTGCTCCTGCCGATTTTATTGCCGGTTTGCAGAATGGGTTTAACACCGTTACTGTTACCGTTTGCGCCGTAAAGGCAGTTGCCTTTGGCTTCATCATAACTTCGGTTTGCTCATATTTTGGATTTTATACTTCGGGCGGGGCACTTGAAGTTGGGCAATCAGCAACAAAAGGGGTAGTATTTAGCTGCATCTGGATATTATTTGCTGACCTCGTTATCTCAAGTCTTTTGTTATGATCAAAGTTAAAGACATTTATAAAACGTTTGGGGAACATGAGGTGCTGAGCGGTATCTCCGCTGATTTTAAGCCGGGTAAAAACAATCTTATTATTGGCAGTTCGGGGTCGGGTAAAACTACTTTATTAAAATGTATTGTAGGCCTGCACGAGCCAACGAGCGGGGAAGTGCTTTACAACAAGGAGAATTTCACCGGCTTGAAATTTGAGGCCCGCGTACCTATCCGCAAACAAATAGGCATGCTTTTTCAAAATTCCGCCTTGTTCGATTCTATGACGGTTGAAGAAAATATTATATTCCCGCTTAACCTGTTTACCGAAATGTCGAAGTCTGAAAAGACTGACAGGGCTAATTTTTGCCTTAAAAGGGTAAACCTTGAAGGGAAGAACAAGCTGTTTCCTTCGGAGTTATCGGGGGGGATGAAGAAGAGGGTGGGTATTGCCCGCGCTATATCCATGCAGCCTAAATATCTGTTTGTGGACGAACCTAATTCGGGCCTTGACCCTAAAACGGCTATCCTTATTGATGAACTGATTGCCGAACTGACCGAAGAATACCAGACAACCACCGTGGTTGTTACCCACGATATGAATTCTGTAATGGGCATTGGCGATAACATTATATTTTTGCATAACGGCCAAAAATGGTGGGAAGGCACCAACAAGGAGATCGCCCACACCAATAATAAAGAACTGAATTCCTTTGTATTTGCCAGTAAGTTTATGCTGGCCGCGAGGGAAAAACTGTAGCAGTGGGCAGTTTGCAGTGAGCAGTTTGCAGCGTTGTATACTGGATTCACTATATTTGAAAAATTTACAATAAATTTATTACATCTTATTTTGGTCAGAGCACATTGTCCGCTAAAAACTGCAAAAATCTGCCAACTGCCCCCTGAAAACTGCCAACTATGATAGAGCTTCTCACCCCAACCCACTGGAAAGACTATGAGCTGATTGATTGCGGCGATTTTGAAAAGCTGGAACGGTTTGGCAATGTGATACTGATACGGCCTGAACCGCAGGCGGTTTGGAGCAAGGTTTTAAGCCCCGCCGAATGGCAGCGTTTACATCATATTAAATTTAAGGGCCGCTCGGCAACATCGGGCGAATGGATAAAAAAGAACCCTGCCACACCTGACCGCTGGCACATTGAATATAAAAACCCCGAGGCAAGCATTAAATTCAGGCTCGCCTTAACTTCTTTTAAACACCTGGGCATTTTCCCTGAGCAGGCCGTTAACTGGGACTATATCAGCCAAAGCATAAAAAAATTTAAAACCCCGGAGCCAAAGGTGCTTAACCTGTTCGCCTATACCGGGGGCGCTTCGCTGATTGCACAGGCAGCGGGGGCCGACACAACCCATGTTGATTCCATTAAACAGGTAGTTACATGGGCTAATGAAAACCAGGAGATCTCCGGCCTTACCAACATCCGCTGGGTGGTAGAAGACGCATTGAAATTTGTAAAACGCGAGCTGAAACGGGGTAAAAAATATAACGGCATTATCCTCGACCCACCGGCTTACGGCCACGGCCCCAACGGTGAAAAATGGAAACTGGAAGATAATATCAACGAAATGATGGGTGATGTAATGCAGTTGCTCGATCCTGATGAACATTTTCTGATCCTTAATACTTATTCATTGGGATTTTCATCTGTTATTATTGAAAACCTTATAAAAAGCGCTTATCCGCAGGTGCAAAACCTGGAAACAGGCGAACTTTACCTGCAGGCAACTTCCGGGCCGAAATTACCATTGGGCGTATTCGGTAAGTTTTTTAAGGGGGGATTTAGGGGAGTGGTGAATAGTGAGCGGTGAGTAGTGAATAGCGTGAAATCGGCTACATGCAAATGACCTAATGACCCAATGACCAATGACCAAATAAGTTAAAAATTTATCAATAAATAAATCCCGAAAAGGTGTTACTTTGCAACGCCCCGGTCAAAACAAAATCAATATACATGAAAGTTAAGCATACGCTCTTATCGGTTACACTTCTTTTGTCATCGTTAATACTTTTTTCTAATTGCAGCCAAACAAGCAGCAAGAGTGCACCTGCATTAAAAGACACCACTAAAAAAGTTGCGGTTGTTGCCAAAGATACCATTCCGGCCCCCGTTACTTATGCTCCGTTGGATAAGCATCTGTATGATTCGTTGATGAAAAAGCTTGCCAATGGCGATACCACAGGCAAGTGGCCTGTTAAAAACGCGCCATATCCGTTACCGGGCGCTATATTGCCTTTTAAGCGCGTTGTGGCCTATTATGGAAACCTGTCCGCTAAAAAGATGGGTATTCTGGGCGAACTGCCGCCAGACGAAATGCTGGCCAAATTGCATGGAGAAGTAAAACATTGGGAGAAAGCCGACCCGCAAACACCTGTGCAACCCGCATTGCATTATATCGCCGTGGTGGCCGCCGGTTTCCCCGGTAAGGATAACATGTATATCAACCGCATGCCCTCGAAAAAAATAGATAGCGCGGTGCGCCTGGCTAAAAGGGCCCATGCCATACTTTTCCTGGATATCCAGGTCGCGTTGAGTAATATCCGTGCGGAGTTGCCTAAATTGGAAAAATACTGGCAAATGCCGAACGTACATTGCGGTATCGACCCTGAATTTTCCATGAAGGATGGCATCCACCCCGGCAAAAAAATAGGCACTTACGATGCAGCTGATGTTAACTATGTTTCGGCTTACCTGGCCAACGTGGTGAAGAAATATAACCTGCCGCCAAAAATTTTTATTGTGCACCGCTTTACGCGTAAAATGCTGACCAATTATCAAAACATTAAGCTTCACCCCGAGATCCAGTTCGTTATGGATATGGACGGCTTCGGCCCCCCGGATTTAAAGACCGGCACCTACCGCGATTATATTTATCACGACCCGGTACAGTTTACCGGCTTCAAATTGTTTTATAAAAATGACTCGTGGTTGCCGCCGCATCACATGCTTACGCCCGAGGAAATACTAAAGATGTACAAACCGCATCCGGTTTATATACAGTACCAGTAGGGTGTAGTGATTAGAGACTGGAGATTAGAGATTAGTTAGGAAGACCATGGTCGATAGTCCATAGACCATGGTAATTAGATGTAGTTTTCAGAACTGCCATGGATTATCGACAATGGACCATGTACAAAAAATGAGCTATCAACCATGAACCCGATCAAATGGGGAATCATCGGCTGCGGGCGCATTGCCCACAGGTTTGTACAGGGACTTAGCGAAGTACCCGGAACGGAGTTGGTATCGGTATGGTCGCGCAGGGCAGAAACAGTTAACAGCTTTGTTGAGCAGTATGGAGGCAACGCCTGCAGTACAGTTGAGGAGTTGCTGTTAAGTGATATAGATGCTGTTTATATTGCAACCCTGCCTGATAGTCATGCCTTATACAGCATTATGGCCCTGAATGCGGGGAAGCATGTTTTATGTGAGAAACCTGCGGCGATGAATCTCGCCATTTTGAATGAGGTACTCGCCCTTGCAAAATACAAGAACCTGCTTTTTATGGAAGGGATGAAACCACCTTTCTTTCCCCTGTACACTAAATTGAAAGAACACCTCCTTACCGATCCTATTGGCCAGCCAGGCTATGTGAGGGCCGGTTCGTCCGTAGCTGATATAAGCAGCGATCACCCAAACTTTAGTTTTGAACTGATTGGCGGCAGCCTGATGCAGATTGGCATTTATGAAGCTTTTTTAGCCATCGACTGGCTTGGCGCTACCAAGCGTGTGCAAACCATAGGCCGCTTTGGCAATACCGGAATAGATATGTTTGCCGTTTTTCAAACTGAGCATGAGAACGGGTATGCCCAGCTTTACAGCGGTTTCGACCTGCATGGTAAAGGCGATGCACTTATTTGCGGCACCATTGGCTATATCACTATCCATAAAAACTGGTGGAACCCGGCCCGCGCTACCTTTAATTACCTGGATGGCCGTATTGTTGAATTGGATGAACCCTTTACCGCCGGCGGCCTAAACTACGAAATTCAGCATTTCTGCGAATTGATCCTTCAAAAGAAAACTGAAAGCCGGGTGATCAGCCATGATATGTCAAGACAGATGATCGCTATGCTTGATGAAGCGAGAGCCAATATCGGCTTAAAGTTTAAAGGAGAATAGGTGGTTTGTTGTCTAATCCGCTGATTAAGCTGATTTTATTGATTTTTGAGATGTATCGACCCTTGAAATGAGGTGAATGAATATTATTAACAATTTTTTATCCCCGGCCATTGCTGCGGGGATAAAAAATTGCCGATAAGGTTATTTCTTTAATGTCTGCTCAAACAACTTATAGATCCGCTTATATTCGTCGGCCCAGCTGCTGGGCTGTTCAAACCCATGGTCTTCTACCGGGTACGAAGCCAGCTCCCAGTTGTCTTTATGCAGCTCTATTAACCGCTGGGTAAGGCGGATAATATCCTGGTAGTTTACATTCTGGTCAACCATGCCATGCAGCATCAGTAAATTTCCCTTTAAGCCATTGGCAAAATATATCGGGGAACTTAAACGGTAAGCCTTTTCATCATTATAGGGTTCGTTCAATATATCATCAGTGTATCCATGGTTATAATGCGCCCAGTCTGTTACTGAACGGATGGCGGCGCCGGAAGTGAATACGTCAGGCGCTGTAAAAAGGGCCATCAGCGTCATAAAACCACCGTAGGAGCCGCCATACAAACCTACATGCTTAGGGTTAACGCCATATTTGTCCACCAGCATTTTAACGCCGTCAACCTGGTCGCTAAGGTCCTTGCCACCCATGTGACGGTAAATGGCGGTACGCCAGTCGCGACCGTAGCCCGCACTGCCCGAATAATCAATATCCAAAACGGTATAACCATTGTCTGCCAGCATATTATTAAACATAAACTCGCGGAAATAATAGCTCCATCCGTAATCCACATTTTGCAGGTAGCCTGCCCCATGTACAAAAACAACTGCCGGCTTTGCCGCATCGGGGTGTTGAGGCAAATACAAATGCGCATAAACATCATTGCCGTAACGGCTTTTAAAGGTGATCATCTGCGGATCACGCCATGGGTACGATAGAAATTCGGCACTTATTGAATGAGTAACCTGTATGGCAGCAGCCCCCGGTTTATTCGGCTGGATATACAATTCCCATGGTTTGTTGGTGTAAGAATACCGGATAGCCAGCCATTTTTCATCCGGCGAAAGCGTTACTTCGCTCATGCCCTTCATCGAAGTTATTTTAACCGGGTCGCCGCCTGTTACCGGGATACTATAAAAGTTTGTGATACCCGGATGTTCAATATTCGCGGTAAAATAGAATGTTTTTTTATCGTTGGATAATTGCAGGGTTTGCACCTCCCATTTACCATCGGTAAGCTGTTTTTTTGTTCCGCTGGTTACATCAATCAGGTAAATATGCGCATAGCCGCTGGCCTCGCTCTCGAAATAAAAATGAGTATTATCTGTCCACCCGGAATTACCTGCACCGGGACCGCCAACCCAGGCGTCATTATGCTCACGGTCAAGTAAGCTTAAGCTGCCGGTTTCCGGGTCGAGCTTCATCAGCCATTTGTCCTTATTGTCCTGTGCAGAAACCTCAACAACGGCATTTTTGCCGTCTTCGCTCCAATAGGTGCCGCGGAGCACCACCTTACGGTCTTCGTTGCGTTTGGTGCGTTGTTCCAGTTCTTTTGGATAGTCTTTAACATAGTCGGGCAGGTCTTTTATGCCGGGAATGGTGGAGGTGATAACTTTATAAACACTATCCCGCTGCGTATCAAAAATGAATGACTCAAAAGTGGCCTGCGGCCCGCCAACCTTTTCGCGGTTAGGGATATCCTCAGTAAAACCCGATGCAGTTACATAATCCGGCACTATCGTTCTTTTTTCACCGTCGGCCGCTTTATACAGCCGGTAAGTAACGTACCGCCCGTCGGGACTAAGTTCAACAGCGCCTACGGCTTTGTCGTCAACGCTGATCTCTTTTAATTTTTTTACTTCAAATTCCTTGCGTTCTATCGAATCCAGTTTGCGGTCTTTATCCTTTACTTTAATAATATCAAACAATTCCAGCTGTTCGCTTTTCAGCCAGCGTTCCTGGTCGTTGCCGGTCACCGTTGCATTGCCTGCGCTACTGTTTGCTTGCCGTCCCCGTTTAACCGCAGATTGGGCAGCCGCGGCAGCCGCTGCTGTATGTACAAAATTGGATATTTGAACCAAAGCGCCGCCGTTAAGTTTTAAGGCGTATAAATTGTCGCCGCGCATAAATAACACCTTACTCTCGTCCCCGCTGAACGATGGGTTACTTTCGCGGTCGGCAGTGCTGGTGAGTTGTGCTGATGTGCCTGTTTTTAGGTGATAAAGAAAGATGTCGCCATTTTTTTCATAAACCATTAAAGTGCGTTTTTTATTCCATCGGCCATATTCCGGTACTATTTCTCTTTGTTCGTTAATACTTACTTTAACCGGTTTAAGGTTAATGGGCGTAATAGAAAAAAGCGGATCGCGCTCCGCCTTTTCGGGGTTCCAGTTAAAGTAAATTTTCCTGCTGTCATCATTCCAGCGGATATTTGAGGGAGATACGCCGATCCATTTGGGGTCGCGCATTATTTTTTCGACAGTAAGCGTATCCAGTTTTTGCGCGAATGAATTTATGCTGCAGGCAATTAAGGTGAGGGTAAAGAGTTTCTTCATTATTGAAATTAGTGAGTGGTTCATTGGGTTGGATTGGGTTGGATTGAGTTTATAATGTTTCATTTTACTTAATCAACCCGATTACAAATGCAAGTTAGTAAACTAAGTAATCATTGTTATTTTTAGCAATTGTTTTGTTACAATTATGGAAATACAAGGAACAGGTTTTAAGCTTCGCGGATGGCGGTTGGATGACGCTGAATCATTGCAAAAGCATGCCGATAACACAAATATTTCGGATTTTTTGTTAGATCGATTTCCATCGCCCTATACCATGGAGGATGCCATTAACTGGGTAAAACTGATGCAGGACCAGCATCCGGTGGTAAACTTTGCCATTGACGTTGAAGGGAAGGCTGTTGGTGTTATCGGCCTTGAAATGAGGGCGGATGTTTACCGCAAAGCGCCTTTATTAGGATATTGGGTAAGTGAAACTTTGTGGGGACGCGGCATAATACCCGAAGCCATAAAGCTAATATCTGACTATGCTTTTGCTAACCTGGATGTTTTGCGCATACAGGCCGGGGTATTGAGTAATAACCCAAAATCAATGCGGGCGCTTGAAAAGGCCGGATTTGTGAAAGAAGGCATATTGAAAAACGGCGCCATAAAAAATGGAGTGGTGTCGGATGAGCATATTTATGCTTTTGTGAAAAGCCGGTAAAAAAATAATAAGCATGATTTGAGCGTTAGCATGAAATGGCGCTTTTAAATGGTGTTTAAAGTTTAGATTTTCTAAAAATAGTTTTGTTTTTCTAAACTTTAGTATCTTTGTAAACTTTATCCTTTATATCATGGTAGTAATCAGTTATGGAACACTTCGTTCTTTCTTTGAGTGTCATGCTGATGCTGAAGATGCTTTAAATAACTGGTACCGCCTTACGATTATGGCCGATTGGTCAAACTATCATGAAATGAAGGAAATGTTTAACGCTGTTGATATGGTGGGGAACGACAGATATGTTTTTAATATCAGAGGGAACACCTACCGCGTGATTGCAATGATATTTTTCGATGTCCGAACGATTTATATCCGTTTTATTGGAACCCACGCCGAGTACAGTAAACTAAAAGACTGTTCGCTGGTTTAATTTACGGGTCAAAATATGCGTGAAAAATACTACTGTATGATTTGAAAGTTAAAGATATATGGAACGGGAAAAAACAATTAACAATGAAAGCGATTACAATGCTGTAATGGCTAAAATTGACTACCTGATGGCCAAAGGAAGCCAAAATGTTTCTAAAGATGAACTGGCAGATATCCGCACCCTGGCATTAGCTGCACAAAAGTATGAGCAACAAAAATATGTTATTGCAGCACCCTCAACCCTTACAGGGATGATTGAGATGCGGATGTATGAGATGCGCTTAAAACAACGCGACCTGGCGAAAAAACTTAAGGTCAGTGATGCCAAGCTTTCCCTGATTATGAACGGGAAGCAAAAACCTGATGTTGATTTTTTAAAGGCCGTTCATGCCGAACTTCATGTTGACGCTGAATTTATTTTGATGCACATATAAGCACAAAAATCTGTAGCGCATAAAATGTGGGCATGTTGTTATAACAGGTAATCCTGATGTCTTAATTCACCAGCCTTCCGTTCAAATCCACTATCCGCGCAAATGGGTTTAAAAAACTGTTAGCTAAAACGGCAAATTCGCGGCGGCTAACCTGGCGGTTAAGGTCAAAATCATGTTTAAATTTATACCGGGTTTTCCAGTCCTTTTGCATGCGGACTTTTAAAGTTGAAGGATCGGTAAGCGTATAATCGCTGATGAACGACAGCAGGTTACCTACCGTAAACTTATCACCCGGTTTTTCTTTTCCGAACCACAAAAAGGCGCGTGTATAAATTTCGGTTAAAACGGGCTGCACCTCGCTTGTGCTGACCGGTAAATCAGGGTTAAACAAAAATTGAGCTTTATCGCTGGACACCTGTTGCACCCCCTTTAGCAAGCCGGTCGCGCAAACCTGTTGTATGGCCCTCCAATCTGCGTCATTTTGCGGAATATCAGTAAAGGGGAGTAAGTGGCCTTTAAAGTCGAGCAGTTCGCCCTGTATTATCCGCACTTTTAAATTATTGGTGGTGGTTTTAAAAAAGGCACAATAAGCTGCAATTGTTCCCACCCCCTGGCCCAGTATTAATTGGCGGGGTAAGTAAAGCAGATTATTATTTGCCGGGAACAATATTTCGGTACTCAATAAATTATCCACCCCCTTTGCTATCACTGCTTTCATCGGAATACAATAGGAGGGAGACGGCGGGTAATTTTCTTTCCCGGCAGTAATGTCATGATGGCTTTCCCCGGCGATACCGTCTCCCATGGCTATTGATGTCCGGTATAGTTTTGATCCGGCCTCGTTTAGCAGGCTATCCAGCCGGGGATAGCTTGCGCCCGTTAAACGGGCAATTCGGCCACCCGGGGTAGCATCAATAACTACCCTGGTCTTTATAAGTTTGGTTTTGCCGTTTTGTGTAACACTGACATCCCAAAAATCATTGTCCTTTTTTATGGCCGTTACTATTATGTTTTTATAAACGGCGAGTTTTTTTACAGTGTCCGTCATCTTTTTAAGAATCTCCGAACATGACCAGGAATCGACCGTTAACGGAGAATTGTCCGTTGTATCCAAACCTTTTTCACCTTTACGACTCTCTTTTAATCTCTTACGGAATTCGCCCCAAAGACAGGAAGCAAGGTTGCGGTCTTCTTTTATTACAGACATTTCACCTTGAGCAACAACGCCGGCATCAGCATGTCCCGCTTCTTTTTCAAACAATGCAGGTATCGTGTCCTCTTCCGCTAATATCGTTTTTACCTTACTCCCCGCACTCTGAATAGCCGCGGCAACGCCTCCCGCACTGCCGCCAATAACCAGTACATCGGTTTTAATTGTTTGGGCATATAGTAATGAACAGTTTGAAAAAAGGAATATCGCGATAAGCTTTTTTATCATCAGAACTTAAAATAATCAGGTATGAAACGCTAAAATAGTGCAAAAGCTTGTTGCAGATAAAAATAATACTTAATTTAATTTTTTTTTACGACCATGACAGACGAACTATTAAGGTACCCTATCGGGAAATTTAAAGCGCCGGTATCCTACACTACCGATGACATCAGGCATTGGATCACTACGATTAAGCTGTTTCCAGGTAAATTGCGCCATGCAATTATCAGGTTAAATGAAAAACAACTCGATACCCCATACCGCACCGGCGGATGGACCGTGCGGCAGGTAGTTCACCATGTTGCCGATAGCCATATTAACTCCTTATTGCGTTTTAAATGGGCGCTGACGGAAGAAAACCCGACCATAAAACCTTATGAAGAAGCAGATTGGGCCCTTTTACCCGATTACCGTTTGCCTGTGGAATCGTCCTTAAAAATAATTGAAGGAATCCACCTTCATTGGGTGGCATTGCTTGAAAGTTTTACCGAAGAAGAATGGAACCGCACCTTTGTACACCCGGCTTCGGGTCAAACCATGCAGCTGAAAAGGGCGCTTGCCTTATATGCCTGGCACTGCAGCCACCACCTGGCACATGTGACTGAAACAGTTAAGACGTTTTGAGGCACAGTTATGTCACCCATAAATTGACGCTTAGTCTGAAGTCGAAAGTCTTAAGTCCAAACTAAAGAAAAGGACAAAATTCGACTTTTGACTTCCAACTAAAGACCGCTGACTTTAAACTACATAGCGAGGTGATACGTCCGTCCGGTGGTTCCCGCCGCACCGGCGCTAACCTTGCCAAGATATTTTTTTGATACAGACCTGGGCGCAAAACCATTATCAACCAAAGTTAATACTACGGGGCCGCTCAGCGTTTTACCGGCTCCGTTCATCAGCTCAAAAGTATCCCCCCCATAACCAAAGAAGTTATTGACCACCTTTACATTTTCAAAATTAAAGGTGGCTTTGAGACTGCTGATAAAAAAGTTTTCTTCATGAACTATAGCAGCGATCTGGTCGAAGTTTACCTGTTTATCATTTTTCAGCGTTAACACATAAATATTACGCATCAAATCGGGCTTAACATCAGTAATAAAGGGCAGAGCCCTAAGTGATTTTTCTGTGGTTTTGGCGCAAAGGGCGCAGTTCAGGCCGCTAACTTGTAATTCAGCCCTGCTGAACTGGGCTTTGGCAATGCCGGCGCTGAATGCCAGCAGGAATAAAAGTACTTTTAATGTTTTCATTTTGGAAATAAGGATAAATGTAAACATTTCAAAGATACCAAACATAAAAAAGGCTCCCAGTTGTATCGGAGAGCCTTTGAATATTTTATAACGATAACAATTAAGCGCCTTTGTCATCCTCGGGCAGGCTTGCTATCCGGTAACCAACATTACCATTAGGGTCGGTCACTTTTTCGTAATAGATGCCATTTGGAGATACATAATATTTTTTACCGTTCAGTATCACCTTGCGGCAATCATCCGGGAGCTGATTTACGATATCGCCAACCTGCGGAGCTGCAACTGTTGCATTAGGGTCGGTAACGCTGTCAGCGGTATTCAATTCGCCGTCTTTTCCGGCTACGATGTATATTTTTTTGCCTTTATCGTTACGCCCTTCCTTGTAATAAACGCCGTTCAGTTCGTAATACTGCACACCGTCTATTTTAATAGGGCGGGCATCATCAGGCAGATTTGGTACAGCTGCGCCAATCGGCGGGGCAGTAACCTGATAGCCCCCGTTATCATACGGGCTATAAAATATACCGTCATAATAATAATATAAGGACGAACCCCAATAAAATGGATAATAACCAAACGGCAAAAAGCCTAAATAGAACCCGATATGGGGATATCCATAATAGCCAAAGCCCGACCGGTAAAATGCACCGCTATTATAACCGGCGCCGGGCAAATAACCAACACCCGTCCTAAAACCCAGTCCTCCGCGAAAACCTGCGCTTGCCACCACTCCTGCGTTCTGGTTGCCGCGAAAGCCCAAACTTAGCCCGGTACTGTTATGAACGCCAAACCCTCCGCTCAGATGCACACCACCACCGCCGCCGCCACCAGAATGACCGCCGCGCTGGGCGTTGGCGCCTGTGATGATTAATGCTGAAAATAGTCCGGTTAAAAACATACCGGAGGCATACTTATAAATCCTTTTCATATTTTTATAAAACTATTATTTAACAGATTTTTCCTTTTTTAAGTATAAAATTTCCTGAAATTATTAATCGACTGTTAGACCGAAAATTATTCTGATGGTTTAATCGGGTATTGCTAATTAATTAATTTTTTTGCCTTGAGTTTTACAGCTCATTATCAGCAAATTTATGTATTAAAATACGGTTATCACAATCCGATTCTCATTTTAAAGCCGGTTTTTTTGCGGCCAGTACTCTGCGTGAATGGTGGTTTTAATCGGTTTGGATCATTTCAGCAGGAAAAATAAGCTTAAATGTGCTCCCTTTATCTTTTTCTGATGCCACCTCAATTTTGATCTTATGAAACGCGGCAATCGACTTTACAATGGGCAGGCCAAGCCCAAAACTATCCTGCTGCAATGATTGCCTGAATTTTTTAAACCTGTTGAAAATTAACGGGAGATCTTCGGCACTGATCCCTATCCCGGTGTCAATTATGCTTACTGCGAAAACGTTATTTTCGTGGGTTGCAATAACTTTTATTTCGCCGTTTTCGTGGTTGTATTTTATAGCGTTGTTAATAAGGTTAAAAAACAGGTTAAAAAGCAAAAATTTGTTCACATTAAGTAAAACCCATTCTTCGGGCAGGTTGGCTTCATAGCTGATGTTTTTGTCCTGCAGCCTTATCGATATTTCATCATAAACTTCTCCTAATAAGGCAGTCAGTGAAATTTTATCTTCCTTTAAAAATTGCTCATTTTCAATTTGCGATATCAGCAGCAGGGTTTTGGTAATGCTTTTTAACCGGTTCAGTATTTTTTGCATTTCAAGCAACCGTGTTTTAAGCTCATCGGCTATATCCTCCTGCTCAAACATATTTTCGATCTTTGATTGAAGGATAGATATTGGGGTCATTAACTCATGCGATGCATTTGATATAAATTCCCGTTCCTTTTGAAATGTACTCTCGATGGTTTTGATCATTTTATGGATGCTGATATCCAGGTACTCAAAATCGGAAGTAGAAGTTTTCACCTTTTGATAGGAACCGAAATTTGGAAATTTAAGGGCAATTAATTTGGTTTTGATGATCAGGTCCAATGGTTTTAAAACATAGTTGCTGTAAACCTGGTCGGCCATGATTGTCAGTAATATCATGCCAACCAAAACTTCAAAGGCAATATTTTGCAGGGGAGTGGTTGTTTCGCCTATCGTATTCACACTCTTTCCGATTTCAAGAAGATAGTTTTTTTTGCTGACCGCAAAATTATAGCTGAGGATGCGGTAGTCTATAGTATCTCCTTCAATTTTACGTTTTTCGTTTATTATAGTGTCAAGGTGTTCATCCAATGAATCCTCATCAAGGCTGTAATATTCCTCTTTAAGAGGAGAATAGGCGGCATAAACATAATCTTTTATTCCTGCTGCCTTTATGAGTTGCAGTACCTTTGTTTTTTGCTTCCGCAGTTTATTATCAGTGAAATTCTGATTGATATTTTTGATCAATGCAGGCAACAACAAAATAAACAGTGTTACAATTACCAGTTTGGATATGGTATTAAACAGTGTAAGTTTTGTTTTAAGTTTCAAGTATCTAAGTATTAATTTTTATTTTATAACCTAAACCTCGCACGGTTTCAAGCCAGTCGGGCGATGCATAAACATTTAACTTCTTCCTGATGTTTTTAATATGCGCATCAATATAATTTGAATCGTAATCATCATTTATTACGCTCCCCCAAATATGTTCGCTTAACTGGGAACGGGTCAATGTCCTGTTTTTGTGCAAAATCAAATAGGCTATCAGGTCAAATTCCTTTTTGGTTATGTTACTTACCTCGTCATTATAATAGCTAATCGTCCTGTCGGCGAGGTTTATAAAGAACCCGCCCAGGTCAATAATATTTTGTTTCAGGCCAAATTTTCTGCGCGTTATAGCCTGCATCCTGCTTTGCAGTTCGAGTAAGGAAAATGGTTTCGGTAAATAATCGTCCGCCCCAAGATCCAGTCCCTTTACGCGGTCATAAACTTCGGCGCGGGCGGTTAATATAATGCAAACCGCCTCCGTATTATTCTTTTTTGCTTCTTTCAGCAATTCAAGGCCGTCATAATCAGGTAAACCCAGGTCGATTAAAATAAAGTCATAAAGGTTAACGCCTATTTTTTCAGACGCGGACGCCCCGTTAAAACATACCTCGCAGATATAATTATAATTAGTCAGGAAGATTTCCAGTTCGTCCGCAAGCGCCTTTTCATCTTCGATTATCAAAACATTCATGGCAGTTTTAAAAAAATAAGTAGTAAAACGTTAAATTGAAAAAAACCTCGTGCCTGTTTTTCAAAGCACCCTCAACATTCAGGGGGATAGAATATTTCCATGAGGCTTCAAAAGTATAATGCGGCCTGTTATAGGCAATTGGCAATTTAACACTGTAATTCAGCGCCGTAAACCTGCCGTTATTATACCTGGGCAAAGGGCGCGGAGCATCTGAGTTTTGTACAACGGAGTTCTCAGTTTCCACGTTGTCAAGGTGTTCTGATGAATACCTTCCTACAAAATTCTGAGTGCCAAAAATGGCGCTGATGGTTGGATTGAATGAAAGATAATCTTTATCATCAAAAATTCCCCAGTCGGTTTCTATGTATTTGGATGTATTCAGGGTTACGAAGTAGTCGTTGGCGCTTCCAAACAGGTAGTCGAGTACCACGCTTGATTTTGCAATTTTCCAGTCGAATGCGTTTTTGAAATTTATATCGTTTGACGATGCTGATTTTATTACCTGTGCAGTATTCTTATTAAATATAAACCGGGAGTAACTAATGGTTCCGGAAATCTTTTTTGAATAGTTAAATAAGTAGCCGGCTCCAAGGTCAACTTCATCTATAAGCGGATAATAGCCGATTACCTGCACCGGCGAGGCATACACGAATATGCCCGATTTGAAATTATATATCGCATCGACACTTAAAAAAGGATAGGTAACCGGCCCGGTACGGCCAAAAAATTGAAAATCACTGCCATAATTAGCTCCAACGGAAATAGATTTTTTTCTGATCAGGGTATCGGTATCTGCGATAATATGATATGGTCGGCCCGAAAATGGAGAAGGCCTGACTACGGCGGCATTCGCAGCTGTACAAATTATCAGGAAAAGGAACACAAAGTGATATTTCATTAATTAAAAAAATTTCAGGTGAATTTATTAATTGCCATTTCTCCTGGGTATTTCCGGCGGCCTTTCGAGGCCTTCAGGCCTTCGCTGCCTTTTTGGCTTTGGTTTGCCTTGTGCGGCTGCCGCATTATCAGCAGGTTCAATTTTTTCGGGCTTTGGTTGTTTTTTAGTTTTTGCTACTTCTTTTATTTTCTTTTTATCATCCTGATCCTGTTTTTTATTGTTTTTTGTTATTGAGGTATCACCCGCCAGTTGTTTTAACGGCAAACTTAACCCCAAACTATCAGAAAAAACATTAAAATGATGATTTTTTATTTTAGCAGACGATAAACATGGTGCAAATATCAATAACACGACAATATACGCAAACCACTTTATCATTGAGGATGGGGGAAATATTAAAATTATCTTCAAATTGCATTCAATTAAACTGCATTCATTTAATTAACCGCACCGGCAAATCATCCAGTACATCTTTATTTAACAATGTATTGAATATTGCAAGCCCTAAAACAAATTTGAATTGTATAATTGGGGGTTATTAAAAATCTATTATCGGCATTCATCGTCAGAATGC